>JASMAE010000321.1 GCA_030754475.1 Rhodospirillales bacterium | reverse complement strand
CGGGACCTTCCTCGGACGAAGCGTTTCAAAAATGCTTTTTTTGAGACAATTTCTGGATCGACTCGTACGAATTGGAACCTTGGAGGTGGTGGATTGGTCGGGCGCCGTCCACCGCTTCGGAAACGGAGACCGACCTTCTGTCCGGGTCCGCCTCCACAAGCGCTCGTTGGGCTGGCGTCTGCCGCTTAATCCCGCGCTCAGGGCCGGCGAAGCATATATGGACGGGAGCCTCACGATCGAGGATGGCTCCGTTTACGAATTCCTCGATCTCGTGACCATGAACCTCGGCCACGGCCGCCATCCCCTGAACATGCGGCTCGCATCCGGTTTCAGGTTCGCTTTGCGGGTGTTCCACCAGTTCAATCCCATCCCGAGGGCTCGGGCCAACGTGGCGCATCATTACGACCTCTCGTCGGCGCTGTACGAGCTGTTCCTCGACCGGGACCGGCAGTACTCCTGCGCGTATTTCTCGCACGCCGACGAAACGCTTGAAACGGCCCAGGAGAACAAGAAGCGGCGGATCGCGGCGAAGCTCGGCCTCGGGCCCGGGAAACGGATCCTCGACATCGGCTGCGGCTGGGGCGGGATGGCCCTTCACCTCGCCCGCGATACGGGCGCCGAGGTGACGGGCATTACGCTTTCGGCGATGCAGCACGAGGTTGCGGAACGGCGCGCCAAGGAAACCGGCCTATCGGAACGGGCGCAGTTCTTCCTTCGCGACTACCGCCAACAGACGGGCACGTTCGACCGCATCGTTTCGGTCGGCATGTTCGAACACGTGGGCGTCGACCATTACCGCGAGTTCTTCGCCAAGCTCGCCGCGCTCTTGGCCGACGACGGGGTCGCCGTGTTGCACACCATCGGGCGCGCCGGGCCTCCCGCGGAGGGGGAACCGTGGATTCGGAAATACATCTTCCCGGGCGCATACATCCCGGCGTTTTCCGAAATCGCGAAGGCGATCGAGAAGACCGGCCTCGTAATTACCGACGTCGAGGTCCTGCGCCTTCATTACGCCATGACCCTGCGCCACTGGCGCGAGCGGTTCCAGGCCAACCGCGAAGCCGTCAAGAAACTGTACGACGAACGGTTCTGCCGGATGTGGGAGTACTACCTCGCCGCATCAGAGGCTTCGTTCCGCAATCTCGGCAACGTGGTCTTCCAGATTCAGTTGGCCAAGCGGGTGGAAACCGTGCCACTGACGCGCGCTTACCTACGGTCTTGGAACGCGCCCGGAGCGCAAGACTCGGGCCTGTACGCCCGGCGCTCCGCGTGAGCGCAAGCGGCGCGCCGTTCCCCCGTCTCGCACCGCCGACCGATCCCCGGGACGAGTTACCCCCGCCTTACGCACATTTTGTACCCAGGTTCCACATGCCGGGGACGGCGGCCCCGCTATTCACGCGCCCCGCGTTGACCTAGTGTGCGATTCATGCCGACGACCCTGGTAACCACGCCACGCCCCGAATTTTCGGATCCGGAGGGCGCCTCACCGATATTTCGGGCGCCGCCGCACAATATTGAAGCCGAAAAGGCCCTCCTCGGCGCGATCCTGGTGAACAACCGATCCTTCGAGCGGGTGTCCGAATACCTGACGCCCGAGCACTTCGCCCTTGCCCAGCACGGACGCATCTTTGATGCCTGCGCGCGGGTGATCGAGCGCGGTCAGCTGGCCGATCAAAGGACGCTGCACCTTTATTTCGAAGCGGACGGAAGCCTCGACGACATCGGCGGACCGGCCTACCTCGGCGAACTGGCCGAAAACGCCGTGACCGTGATCAACGCGGGCGAGTACGCACGCATCGTCAACGATCTTTACCTCAGGCGTCAGCTCATCGCGCTTGGCGAGGACCTCGTCAACAATGCCTACGGGGGCGGACCGGGAGAGACCGCGCCCCAGCAGATCGAAGTTGCCGAGCAGGGCTTGTACGAACTCGCATCGCGCGGCGAATACGAGAGCGGGTTCCAGACTTTCAGGGCCGCGATCGTCGGCGCTATCGAGGCGGCGGAAGTCGCCCACAAGCGTGACGGGGGCTTGAGCGGCGTTACTACGGGGCTGAAGGACCTCAACCAATTGCTTGGCGGTTTGCACCGATCGGATCTGGTGGTGCTGGCCGGGCGGCCGTCCATGGGCAAGACCGCGCTCGCCACCAACATCGCATTCGAAGCCGCGAAAAGGTACCGGGAATCGGACGGCCAGGACGGCGCCGCGGTCGGTTTCTTTTCTCTCGAGATGTCGGCGGAGCAGCTGGCGACGCGAGTGATCTCTGAAACCACGGGAATCTCCTCTGACCTCGTGCGCAAGGGCAAGCTTTCGAAGGACGAGTTCGCGCGCTTGGTTTCCGTCAGCCAGGCGTTGCACGAGATACCGTTCTTTATCGACGATTCGCCGGCGCTGTCGGTCAGCCAGCTCAGGACCCGCGCGCGGCGCTTGAAACGCCAGCACGACGTCGGCCTGGTCGTCGTCGACTACCTTCAACTGGTCGGTCCAAGCGCGGGAAAGCGCTACGACAGCCGAGTCCAGGAGATCTCGGAGATTACGCGGGGGCTCAAGACGCTGGCCAAGGAGCTCGACGTTCCCGTCCTCGCGCTCTCGCAGCTCTCGCGAGCCGTCGAGCAACGCGACGACAAGCGGCCCCAGCTCGCGGACTTGCGCGAATCGGGAACGATCGAACAGGATGCCGACGTGGTGATGTTCATCTTCCGCGAGGCCTATTACGAACAGATGCGCGAGCCCGACATCGACAACCCCAAGCGGGCCGAATGGGAAGAGCGGATGGGACGGATCCGCAACACGGCCGAAGTCATCGTCGGCAAGCAGCGCCACGGTCCCACGGGCAAGGTAGTGCTATCGTTCGTCGGCGAATTCACGCGCTTCGGCGACCTCGACACCTATCACGACGCCGAATACTGACCCGCCGACGATGCCCGATGCGGCCACCGCCGGCGCGATCCTCACCATCGACCTTCAAGCGCTGGCGTCGAACTACGGTCTCATCAGGGCACAAGCCCGAGGCGCCGAATGCGCAGCCTCGATCAAGGCGGACGCATACGGTTTGGGCGTCGAAAGAGTTGCCGAAACGCTTGCCGAGGCGGGGTGCCGAACCTTCTTCGTCGCCCAACTCGATGAGGGAACGGCGCTGAGACGCCAGTTACCGTCGGCCGAGATTCACGTGCTCAACGGCGTCCCTCCCGGCACGGAGCGGCTGTTCGCCGAACACCGGCTGATTCCGGTGCTGAACAGTCTCGGCGACATTGCAACCTGGGCGGAGTTCGGGCGCGCGAACGGCGCCCGATTCGCGGCCGACGTCCACGTCGATACCGGGATGTCGCGCCTGGGGCTGCCGGCTGACGAGATCGAGGCCGTCTCCGCCGATCCCGGGCAGCTCGCCGACATCGAGGTGGCGCTCGTCATGAGTCACCTCGCCTGCGCGGACGAGCCCGACCATCCGCTCAACCGCCGCCAGCTCGAAGCGTTCCGCGCCGCGCGCGCGGCTCTGCCCATGGGCCGAGCCTCTCTCGCGAACTCGTCGGGCGTGTTCCTTGGGTCCGATTACCACTTCGATATGGTCCGCGCGGGTGCCGCGCTCTACGGCATCGCGCCCGTTCCGGACCAGCTCAACGCGATGGCGCAAGTGGTTCGATTACAAGGAAGAATCCTCCAAGTCCGTCTCGTTGACAGCTCCCAGACCGTTGGCTATGGTGCCAGCCACCGCGTGACCCGGCGCACACAAATCGCGACCGTTGCCGTCGGCTACGGCGACGGTTTCCCCCGATCCGCCGGCAATTCCGCCGTCGCCGTCCTGGGCGACGTTCGAGTGCCGATTGTCGGACGCGTCTCCATGGATCTTCTGACCATCGACGTATCGGACGCCCCGGGCGCGATGGCCCGCGTAGGCGCGCTGGTGGACTTGATCGGTCCCCACAATCCCTTGGACGAGGTGGCGAGAGATGCCTGCACCATCGGCTACGAAGTGCTGACGCGGCTCGGCCCGCGCTATCATCGCGTCTACTTGGGCCGCGGTCGCGACAAGGCCTAGGCACCCATGAACTTCCTGCAACCCATCGGCCGCTTCTTCCTTGCCTTCCTCGCGACGACGGGCCGGCTCGGTGTCTTCGCCGGTGCCTCGTTGTCTCACATCGTCCGCCCGCCGTTCTACCCTCGGATCATCGTCCGCCAGATGGTCGAAATCGGCTACTTCTCGCTTCCAGTGGTGGGGCTGACGGCGCTGTTCGCGGGCATGGTGCTGGCGTTGCAGAGCTACACCGGCTTCGCGCGGTTTTCCGCCGAAGGCGCGATCGCCAACGTCGTCGTACTGTCGATCACGCGCGAGCTCGGGCCAGTGCTCGCCGGCCTTATGGTCGCAGGCCGGATCGGCGCCGCCATGGCCGCCGAGATCGGCACCATGCGGGTCACCGAACAGGTGGACGCACTGACGACGCTTTCCACCAATCCGATGAAATATCTGGTCGCGCCCCGCCTTTTCGCCGGGCTGACCATGATGCCGCTCCTGGTGCTCGTGGCTGACGTCATCGGCGTCTTCGGCGGCTACCTGGTCGCCGT
>JASMAE010000320.1 GCA_030754475.1 Rhodospirillales bacterium | reverse complement strand
GCGCGCGTCGAGCATCGTGCCGGCGCGAAGCAGCACCTCACCCTTCTTGAAATCGAGTCCCCGGGGGCGAACGTACGTTCCGGGCGCCACGCCTTCCTTGGTGGTGACGGTCGAGCCGTCCGATTCGACGACCTCTTGGATCACGACCGCGTCCGCGCCCGTCGGCAGTGGTGCGCCGGTGAAGATGCGGACCGTCTCACCCGCGCCGAGGGTGCCGTCGAACCCCTTGCCAGACGCCGATTCGCCGATTTGGCGGAGCCGCGCCGCCGCCCCGGTCACGTCGGCGGCTCGAACCGCGTACCCGTCCATCGCGGAAACGTCGGCCGGTGGCTGGGTCCTGCGCGATACGACGTCTTCCGCCAGGACTCGTGCATGCGCATCGCGCAACGACACCAGCTCGGGCGGCATCACCGGCAAGTCCGAAAGCACCCGTTTGAGGGCGTCCTCGACCGAGATCATTGGACCCTCACGATGCCTCGAAGGTTCCCGATTTGCCGCCCGCCTTATGCACCAAGCGGATATCGCCAATCCTCGCGCCGCGGTCCACGGCCTTGACCATGTCGTAGACCGTAAGGGCGGCGACCGAAACGGCTGTCAGGGCTTCCATCTCTACGCCGGTTCGGCCGTGTATCCGGCAGCGCGCCGTGATCTCGACGGTGCCGCGTTTTGGATCGCAAACCAGATCGACCGCCACCGAATCGAGCTCCAACGGGTGACACAGCGGAATCAGGTCCGCGGTCCGCTTCGCGGCCATGATGCCGGCGAGTTGGGCGACGCCGAGCACGTCGCCTTTCTTCGCCTTGCCACCCGCGATCAGCCGTACCGTCTTGGGCCTGAGGAAGACAACGCCCTTGGCGGTCGCCGTGCGCGCACTGGCGCTCTTGTTCGAGACATCGACCATGTGCGCGCGCCCTTCGCGGTCGATATGGGTGAGCTTCGCCACGGCGTCAGACCCTTTCGCCGTGGGTCATGAACGTGGAGACGAGCTCGCGGGTCGCCGCCTCCGTGTCCTTGCTTCGCATCAGGGCCTCGCCCACGAGGAAGCACCGAATGCCGGCGTCGGCCAAGCGCGCGATATGGTCCGCGCCCTCGATTCCGCTTTCGGCCACCACGAGGCGGTCGGAGGGAACTTTCGGCGCGAGCCGCTCGGCGACCGAGAGATCGACCGCGAACGTCCTCAAATCACGATTGTTGATGCCGATCACGCGCGCCTCCAGGCAAAGCGCACGCTCCAGCTCGTCGTCGTCGTGAACCTCGGCGAGCACGTCCATCCCGAGTTCGCGGGCGGCCTCGAAAAGCTCCCGCGCCTCGTCGTCGCTGAGAATCGCCATGATCAGCAGCACGCAATCCGCCCCCAGCGCGCGCGATTCAGCGATTTGATAGGGATCGACCATGAAGTCCTTGCGCAGCGCGGGAAGCCGCACCGCGTCCCGCGCCGCGACCAGGTGCGCGTCCGCACCCTGGAAGTAGGGGCCGTCCGTGAGAACCGAGAGGCAGGCCGCGCCGCCCCGCTCATACGCCCGCGCCAGGCTTGCGGGATCGAAGTCTTCGCGTATCAGCCCCTTCGACGGGGACGCCTTCTTGATCTCGGCGATCAGGCCGATGCCCGAGCGTTGTGCGCTCGCCAATTGACGGGCGAATCCGCGGGGTGCCGGCGCCTCGCGGGCAGCGGCGAGCGTCGCCTCCAGCGGGCGTGCATCGCGGCGGCGGGCGACCTCGGTGCGCTTGTCGTCACAAATACGGGCGAGGGTGTCGCTCAACACTCAGCTCCACCCTCACGACGTTCCTGAGGTCGTGATCGCGACCAGTTTTTCGAGCGTCGCCGCAGCCCGGCCCTCGTCGACGGCGGCCGCGGCACGCGCGACGCCGTCTTTCAGGTTCTCCGCCTTGCCCGCGACCATCAGCGTGCCGGCGGCGTTGTAGAGGACCACGTCGCGATAGGGGCCGGCCTCGCCCCCGAGCAGGGCCGTGAGCGCGGCCGCATTGGTTTCGGCGGCGCCTCCCTTCAAGTCCTCGGGCCGGGCGACGGGGAGGC
The DNA here is from genome assembly GCA_030754475.1 of Rhodospirillales bacterium. Lineage (GTDB taxonomy): Bacteria > Pseudomonadota > Alphaproteobacteria > Rhodospirillales > JASLLV01 > JASLLV01. Next base: position 1,928 of record JASMAE010000320.1, on the reverse strand, counting down.
CGGCGTCGGCCGGCGACACCTCGAACGTCCGAACGTGGCCGTCGCTCAGTTCGGCCACATATGACGCACCGGTCGTCGTCATCTCGTCGAGGCCGTCCGATCCGTGGACAACCCAGGCGCGCTCGGCCCCCAAGTTTCCCAGCACCCGCGCCATGGGCTCGATCCACTCGCGCGCGAACGCTCCCGTGAACTGGCGCTTGACGCCGGCGGGGTTCGAAAGCGGACCCAGCAGGTTGAAGATGGTCCGGGTCCCGAGTTCCGCTCGGGGTCCGGCCACGTGCCGCATGGCGCTGTGATGGCGGGGCGCCATCATGAACCCCATGCCCGCTTCACGGATCGCGCGCTCGACGACCGCGACGTCGGCGTCGATGTTGACCCCGAGCGCGACGAGGACGTCGGCGGCGCCGGACTGTGACGACAGCGCCCGGTTGCCGTGTTTGGCGACGGGGACGCCGCAGGACGCGACCACGATCGCGGCCGCCGTGGAGATGTTGTAGGTGCCCGAGGCGTCGCCGCCGGTCCCGACCACGTCGATGGCCCCTGCCGGCGCCGAAACGGCCACGGCCTTGGCGCGCATGATGCGCACGGCGCCGGTGATCTCTTCGACGGTCTCGCCGCGAACCCTGAGCGCCATCAGGAACGCGCCGATCTGGGCCTGGGAGGCCGAGCCCGACATGATGATGTCGAACGCGGCCTCGGCCTCGTCCGCGTCCAGCGATCGCCCTTCGGCGAGCTTGGCGAGGAACGGCTTCAGGTCCATTTCCGTCGTCATGCGGCGACCCGCCCCGTGGTCGCGAGGCCGAGGAAGTTGCGCAGCAGCGCGTGACCGTGTTCCGACGCGATGCTCTCGGGATGGAACTGCACGCCAAATATGGGCCATTCGCGGTGCTCGAACCCCTGGATGACGCCGTCGTCGCTCTCGGCCGTGATCCGAAGGGCGTCGGGGAAGCCATCGCGCGCAACCGCGAGCGAATGGTAGCGCGTCGCCGTGAACGGGCTCGGAAGCCCCGCAAACACACCTTGTCCGCGGTGGTGGATCTGGCTCAGCTTGCCGTGCATGGGTCGTGGCGCGCGCTCCACGCGTCCGCCGAAGGCCTGGCCGATACATTGGTGGCCAAGGCAAACGCCGAGCAACGGCAGGGTTCCGGCGGCGTGCCTCACCAAATCCACGCAGATACCAGCCCGGTCGGGATCGCACGGCCCCGGCGAGATCACGATCCCCCGGTACCCGAGCGCAAGCGCCTCGGCGGGTGTGAGCGCGTCGTTGCGCCGCACCTCGACATCCGCGCCCAGCTCGCCAAGGTAATGGCGCAGGTTGTAGGTGAAGCTGTCGTAGTTATCGATAAGTAAAAACATTTCAATAGGATCGGGCGCGTTTTTCACGTGTGCCGGGAAGCTCTGCCGCGCCGTCCCGTGGCGCGCCCGCGAACATTGCAGACGCCCGGGCGAACCGTCAAGCCCGCGCACGGGGCGGCAGTGTCCCAGCCTGAAATTTGACGCACTGAAAGCACGAAGCGGACTCGCATGTCGGCCAATCGTCCGAATGCGGTCATCGTTCTGGTGCGGCCATTGAGTCCGAGATCAGCCACAGCTATAAGGAGACATAAGGAGATCAACGTTCAGGGGGCCGTGAACCGGTCCGCAATGAGTGTCCGAACAGCTAAGAAAATTCTTCAATAGCCCGGAAATTCTCCTTCCATTTCGGCGGACGCCACCCCATTTTCAACCCACCTTCTGAAAATCGAGTGGCATACGAAAGGTGGAGTTGAATGGCAAAACTCGGAGTCCGCGCTGTTCTGCTGTTAATCGTTCTCGGCGGGTGTTCCGGCCTCTCGGAAGCACGCGTCCCGCTGTCGCCGCCGGGGTCCGAACCCTATGATCAACGGTTATTGGGATCATGGTTTTCGGAACAAGAGGAATCGAACAAA
>JASMAE010000319.1 GCA_030754475.1 Rhodospirillales bacterium | reverse complement strand
GACCGCCATCTTCGCCGCGACGGTCGCGTGCGTGCAGAACGACATCAAACGAGTCATCGCCTATTCCACGATCTCGCAGCTCGGCTACATGTTCTTCGCCTTAGGGGTGTCCGCATACTCGGCCGGGGTCTTCCACCTGATGACGCACGCTTTCTTCAAGGCACTTCTGTTCCTCGGCGCGGGCTCGGTCATTCACGCCATGTCGGCGGAGCAGGACATGCGCAAGATGGGTGGCATCTGGCGCATGGTCCCGATCACCTACGTGGTGATGTGGATCGGCTCGCTGGCGCTCGCCGGCATTTGGCCGTTCGCCGGCTTCTTCTCCAAGGACACGATCCTCGAGGCCGCCTGGGCGGCCCATTCCGGCGTCGGGCAATACGCCTTCTGGCTCGGGATTCTCGCGGCGCTCCTGACCGCGTTCTATTCATGGCGTCTCTTGTTCATGACCTTCCACGGCGAGGCGCAGGCGGAAGAGCGGGTCATGGCGCACGTCCACGAATCCCCGCCGGTCATGACGGTGCCGCTCGTGATCCTTGCCGCCGGCGCGGCGGCGGCGGGCTACCTCGGGTTCGAGGCCTTCGTCGGCTCGGGCGCGACCGGGTTTTGGGAAAGCGCCATCCTGGTGCTGCCCGAGCACAGCGCGCTCGAGGACGCCCACCACGCACCCCTATGGGTGAAGCTTTCGCCGCTCGTCGTCGCCGTCGTCGGCATCGCGCTCGCTTTCGTTTTCTATATCGCGGCCCCCGAGCTGCCGGCTGCCTTGGCCCAGCGTTTTGGCGGCGTCTATCGCTTCCTCCTCAACAAGTGGTACTTCGACGAGCTTTACGATCTTCTGTTGGTCCGCCCGGCGTTCACCCTGGGGCGAGGGTTCTGGCGGACCGGCGACGGCACCCTCATAGACGGGATCGGGCCCGATGGAATCGCGGCCGCAACCTTGAACCTTGCCCGGAGAGCGGGACGTTTGCAGACCGGCTATGTCTTTCACTATGCGTTCGCGATGCTGGCCGCCGTGGCCTTATTCGTGACGTGGTATCTGTACGTCCGAGCGGGATGACAGATTGATGGGTGATCTTCCTATCCTTTCGTTGGTGACGTTTCTGCCGCTCTTCGGCGCGGTCTTCATACTGTTTGTTCGCGGCGAGCCCGCGGTGGTCGCGCGAAACGCCCGCTGGGGCGCGCTTTGGACCTCGCTCATCACGTTCGTCGCCTCGTTGTTCATCTGGTTCAACTTCGATGCGTCGAGCGCCGAGTTCCAGTTCGTCGACGAGGCCGCGTGGATCCCGGCGTTCAATATGACCTATCGCATGGGCGTCGACGGAATCTCGCTTTTCTTCGTGCTGCTGACGACCCTTCTGACCCCGATCTGCGTGCTCGCGAGCTGGGACACGATTGTCGATCGCGTCAAGGAGTACATGATCGCCTTCCTCGCCATGGAGACGATGATGGTGGGGATGTTCTGCGCCCTCGACCTGGTCGTCTTCTACATCTTCTTCGAAGGCGTCCTGTTCCCCATGTTCCTGGTGATCGGCGTCTGGGGCGGCCCGCGCCGCGTCTACGCGGCTTTCAAGTTCTTCCTGTTCACGCTTGCGGGCTCGGTTCTCATGCTGCTGGCGATTCTCGCCATGTATTTCGAAAGCGGCGTCACCTCCATCCCTGCCCTCATGGAATATCGCTTCCCGGTCTCGATGCAGATGTGGTTGTGGCTTGCCTTCTTTGCCTCGTTCGCCGTCAAGATGCCCATGTGGCCGGTTCACACCTGGCTTCCGGATGCCCACGTCGAGGCGCCGACCGCGGGCTCGGTGATACTGGCCGGCGTGCTGCTGAAGTTCGGCGGGTACGGGTTCCTGAGGTTCGCTCTGCCGATGTTTCCCGATGCCTCAATCCATTTCGCGCCGTTGATCTTCACGCTCAGCATCATCGCGATCGTGTACACGTCCCTCGTCGCGCTCGCGCAAATCGACATGAAGAAGCTCATCGCGTACTCGTCGGTCGCGCACATGGGGTTCGTTACCGTCGGAACCTACACTTTCACACTCCAGGGCATCGAGGGCGCGATCTTCCAGATGCTGAGCCACGGCGTCGTCTCGGCCGCCTTGTTCTTGATCGTCGGCGTCGTCTACGACCGCACCCATTCGCGCGACATCGAGACCTACGGCGGCCTCGTCCACCGCATGCCGGCTTACGCGCTGGTCTTCATGGTGTTCATGCTGGCGTCGGTAGGCCTTCCCGGCACCGGCGGCTTCGTCGGCGAGCTGCTCGTGCTGGTCGGCGCGTTCCAGGTGAGCTCGTGGATCGCGGCATTCACGGCGACCGGCGTCGTACTCGGCGCCGCGTACATGTTGTATCTTTACCGACGAGTGATCTTCGGCAAGCTCACCAAGGACCACCTGAAGGCGATCCTCGATCTGAGCCCGCGCGAGATCGCCGTGTTCGCGCCGCTGGTGATCGCGGTTGTCTGGATGGGGATTTATCCGGTCCCGTTCCTCGACGTCATGCACGCCTCGGTCGAAAACCTTGTCGCCCGGGTGGACGAGGCGCGGGCGATGGCCGAAGCCGCGACCGCGATCGCGGGCCGGTAGGGACGGAAAACGGACAGGTTCGAATCGATGCCGCTCGCCCAAGTTCCCGATCTGGTGCCCGCGCTGCCCGAGATCTTCCTCGCCGTCGTCGCCATGGCGTTGTTGATGCTAGGCGTCTTCCAGAAGCCTGGCGCCGTTGAGGAGATTCGCTCGGCACGCCTCGTCTCCTATTTGAGCATCATCGCGCTCGTACTCACGGTGCTTCTGGTGCTCGCGCCGGGCGGCGACCGCGTGCTTGTCTTCAGCGGCATGTTCGTCGTCGATTCCTTTTCTGCCTACGCCAAGGTTCTTGTTCTTCTCGCGTCCGCGTTCTCGATCGTCATCGCCCGTGACTATCTCGAAGGCCAGGGGATCGCCCGGTTCGAGTATCCGGTGCTGATCGTGTTGGCGACGCTCGGGATGATGATGATGATTTCGGCGAACGATCTCATCTCCCTTTATCTCGGGCTCGAGCTGCAAAGCCTGTCGCTTTACGTCATCGCCGCATTCCAGCGTGACGACACCCGTTCGTCCGAAGCTGGGCTCAAGTATTTCGTGCTCGGCGCGCTCGCATCCGGCATGCTGCTCTACGGAAGCTCGCTCGTTTACGGCTTCGCGGGTTCGACCAGTTTCGACGCACTCGCGGCCCAGTTCCAGGCGGCCGTGCCCGCGGCGCCGTCGGTGGGTCTCGTGGTCGGCGTCGTCTTGATCGTCGCGGGCATCGCGTTCAAGATCGCCGCGGTGCCGTTCCACATGTGGACCCCGGACGTCTACGAGGGCGCGCCGACGCCGGTGACCGCGTTCTTCTCGTTGGCGCCCAAGGTCGCGGCGTTCGCGATGTTCGTTCGCGTCCTGGTGGGGCCTTTCGGCGAATTGATGGCGCAGTGGCAACAGATCATCGTGTTTCTGTCGATCGCCTCGATGCTGCTGGGCGCGTTTGCCGCCATCAACCAGCGCAACATCAAGCGACTGATGGCATACAGCTCTATCAGCCACGCCGGTTATGCGCTCATCGGGCTGGCGGTCGGCGATGCCAGCGGCATCCGCGGTGTTTTGATCTATCTCGCGATCTACGTCTTCATGAACCTCGGCACCTTTGCGTGCATCCTCAGCATGCGGCGCGGCGGGCGCATGGTCGAAGGGATCGACGATCTCGCCGGGCTCTCGCGGAGCCATCCGATGATGGCGCTGGCGCTGGCGATCTTCATGTTCTCGATGTCGGGAATTCCACCGCTGGCCGGTTTCTTCGCGAAGGTCTATATCTTCCTCGCAGCGATCCAGGCCGAGCTGTACGCCCTCGCCGTGATTGGGGTGCTGTCCAGCGTCGTCGCCGCCTTCTACTATATGCGCATCGTCAAGCTGATGTATTTCGACGAACTGGCCGAGTCGCTGGACAAGCCGATTGACACCGGCATCGCCGCGGTGCTCGTGCTCACCGGCGTCGTCATCCTGTTATTCTTCGCCTATCCGGGTCCGCTTCTCGCCGGTGCGGGCACGGCGGCCGCCGCCTTGTTCGGCGGATGAGCGCCGAAATCTCGCTTCCGTCCGGCTACCACCTGGTAGGCTTCGACACGCTCGAAAGCACGAATGACGAGGCCAAGCGCCTCGCCCGGAGCGGCGCCGCCGACGGCACCGTGGTCTGGGCGCGAACGCAGAGCGCGGGCAGGGGGCGATGGGGACGAAAGTGGGAATCGGAACGCGGAAACCTGTTTTGCTCGGTACTCGTCGATCCTGGCTGTCCGCCGGCCCAGGCGATGCAGTTGAGCTTCGTCGCGGCCGTCGCGCTGGCCGAAACCCTTGAGGCGCAAGTTCCTCACGGAACGGCAGTGGAGTGCAAGTGGCCCAACGACGTCCTGATCAACGGGCGCAAGGCGGCGGGAATCTTGCTTGAGC
>JASMAE010000318.1 GCA_030754475.1 Rhodospirillales bacterium | reverse complement strand
ATGGTCTTGACACGGTTTTACTTCATGAATGATGACAAACCGACGAACGATAAACTAAACGAGGAAGAAGCAACCAAGCGCCGGGATGAGATCGCTCGGCGGATGCTGAACACGTCGCCGAAGCGGAACAAACCGAAGCCTAAGAAGAATTCCAAACGATGACGGCGAATATCGCGCTGATTATTGCTGCTATCGCGGCGGTCCACGCTGCATTTTTCGCACTTCGCGCAATTCTTCTAATCTCCAAATTAGCGACGTCATTGCGAGACTGAACCTTGCTTTCGAGCCACGCTTCGACCATAGGCCGCTTATGCCCGGTGGTGCCGTACACACCCTTGGCCAGTAGTCGCCTGACTTCCGCTTCGCCAAGGGCTTCGAGTTGGGCGATGAAGTCGTCGTCCTCGGCCATTGGTCGCAATCGCACATGTCGCGATTCGCTCGGCCCAAATGGACCAGACGATCGAACTGGCACTGGCTGAAATCTTGATATCCAACCTCAACACGGCCGAGATGGTCCTCAAGACATGGCCTCAAAACCGGCAGATTAAACTACTCCAAAGCCTGCTCCGCGACGGATTCCCACGCCACATTACCGAAGTAGACGATTTCATCAAAAAAATCGAAGCCACCCGAACCGAGCGAAACAAAATAATTCACTTCATTTGGGGCAAAGTAGACCCCGAAGGAGCCGCGTTCTTAACTTCCTTCCGGCCCTTCCGAAAAGACCAGATTGACTCAAAAACCGCGCCCGAAGTCCAGGCCGTTGCCGATACCATGCACGACCGCGTGAACGACCTCTACAAAGTCATCTATATTTTCCGGGAGCAGCGCATTCAATCGCGGCAAAAACACGCATTGCCGCATTCGCGCAAAAGTTATCCTTGGCCCTTAACCAAGATTCCGCAAAACACACCTCGAGGGCCTTAGGCCGGCCTCAGCCCGCCATCACCTCCTTCACCTTGCCCGCGAGCGATCGGAGCGTGAAGGGCTTGGGCAAGAAGTGGATCTGGGAATCGTGGTCGATGTCGCCTGTCATCACGTCGTCGGCGTAGCCGGAAATCAGGATGATCTTGACCTGGGGCAGCTCGCGGCGGACGAAGCGAACCAGGGTGTGGCCGTCCATCCCCGGCATCACCACGTCGGAGATGATGAGGTCCAGAGGCTCGTCGAGGCCGTTGATCACGTCCAGCGCCCCTTCGCCGTTGTTCGCCTCGAGCACCCGGTAGCCCTTGTTGCGGAGCGCGCGCGCGCCGAACAATCGGACCGCGTCCTCGTCCTCCACCAAAAGCACGGTGCCGGTGCCGGTGAGATCGGGCGCGGCCCCGCCCACCCCGCCCGCTCCGTCCAGGTCGTCAGCGGCGGAAAGCGACGGCACCGCCTCGGCCGCGGCGGAGCCGTCGCCCGCGCGCGGCAGATAGATGCTGAACGCGGTGCCGGCGCCAGGGGCTGAGTCGACGAACACGAAGCCGTCGGTCTGGCGGATGATTCCGTAGACGGTCGAAAGCCCGAGCCCGGTGCCGGCGCCCACTTCCTTGGTTGAGAAGAAGGGCTCGAAGATGCGCCCGATGTCCTCCTTGGCGATGCCGGACCCGGTGTCGGTCACCGTTATCAGCGCGTACTCGCCCGCCGGCATCAAGTCTGGGGCCCGTTCGACCGCGTGCTCCACCACCTCCGCCGAAGTGGCGATGGTGAGCGCGCCGCCGCCCGGCATGGCGTCGCGGGCGTTCACGGCCAAATTGATGATCACCTGGTCGAACTGGCCCGCGTCCCCCCGCACCTGGCCCACGCCCGCGCCGTGCTCGAGCGCAAGCTCGATCTTTTCGCCGATCAGGCGGCGAAGCAGGTTCGAAAGCTCGGTCAACGAGGCTCGCACGTCGAGAAGGACGGGCTTGAGCTTCTGCTGGCGCGAGAATGCCAAGAGCTGGCGCACCAGGTTGGTCGCCCGGTTGGCGTTCTGCTTGATTTGCATGATCTCGGCGAACGAGGGGTCGTCCGGCCCGTGGCGCTCGAGCAACAAATCACAGAACCCGATCATCGCGGTCAACAGGTTGTTGAAGTCGTGGGCGACGCCGCCCGCGAGCTGGCCCACGGCCTGCATCTTCTGGGACTGGGCGAACTGGGTCTCCAGGTGCTTGTGCTCGGTGGTGTCGATGAAGTGCAGGATCAGGCCCGTCACCTCGCCGTCGGCGTCCTCGAAGCGGCTAGCGTAGGCGGACGCCGCCACCTCGGAGTGGCCGGTCGCCGGCATCCGCACCTCGAGATGCGCCGCGCGCACCGTCCCCATCACCACCTTGGAGAGCTGCGCGGCCACGTCGGCCCGATCCTCGAGGCTGATCCTGTCGGCGATCGCGCGCCCGACGACGGCGTCGCGGTGCAGGCCCAAGAGCTTAAGGAAGCGGCGGTTGCAGTCGGCGACCCGGCCCTGGAGGTCGAGGAACACGATCCCCACCGGCGCCTCGTCGAACAGCCAGCGCAGCCGCTCGGGTACGATGGCGCCGTCCGCGTCGCGCGGCAGGAATTCGCGGAGCACGACCGAACGGCTGTAGACGAAGCTATCGTTCGCGTCGCGGTGTTCGGACTGGACGAGGAAGGCGGGGAAACCCGCGCCGCCTTCTGTGCGAAGGCGTACCGCCCCGTCCGCGTCCCTAGGCTCGCCGCCGGACGGATCGGCGGGGATGACGAAATCGCTGAACGGGCGGCCTCGGATCTCGGCACCCTCGAGCCCCAGCCAATCGGCGAGCGTCTGGTTTGCATAGACGACGTGCCCTTCGGGGTCGGCCGAGAAGAACCCGACCGGCAACCGGTCCAGGAGATCGGCCAGATGCTGCTCCTCGCCGAGGCGGACCGCGTCGAGTTCGCGGCGCGCGGTCACGTCCTCGACCCGCCAAAGCACGAATTCGGGATCGCGCGCACGGCCCGGCATCGCCACCGGCGAGACCGAGATGCGGCGCCACTCCACCGCGCCATCCCGCGCCATCATCGGGATTTCGGCTTGCGCCGGAATGCCGGCCTCGGCGGCCTCGCGAATCCGGGTGAATTCGGCCGCGGCCTCTTCGCCCCGGGCGTCGAACAACGCCAGCCTGCGGGCGATCGAATCGACGCTCAGGATCTCACGCTCGGACGGCCCCAACAGACCGCGGAATACCGTGTTGAAGTGGACGAAGGCGTTGCCCTCGGCGATCGCTCGGCCCTCGGTGTCGCCGTCGTGGGCGGCGGCGACGATGGCGGAGATCGCAGGGCGTTTGTTCGCGCTTAAGGCCGCCCAGGCGGCGCATCCGAACGACGCGGCCGCGAGCGCGGCCAGAAGGACGGTTTCGACGGCGGAATCCGCGCCCGCGCGCGACGCGAAGAAAAGGCCCGCCGCGGCGGCCATGAACACCACACCGACCGACGTCCAGACCGCGCCGACGCTTCGCCAATTAAGGCGCCGCGGCGCAACCCTCGTCCCCCGCGCGCTTCGAGAAACCTCCGAGGTGGCCGACGCCTCACCCATCGCTCGCGCCTGATTCCGCTTGTGCCGGCGGCAATTCGCCCCGCAGCCGCATGACGAATCCTATCACTTCGGCCACCGCCTTGTAATGCTCGGGCGGAATCTCCTGGTCCAGTTCGACGGCGGCATAGAGCGCGCGTGCCAGCGGCGGGTTCTCGACGACAGGAATGTCGTGTTCCTCGGCCATCTCCCGGATGCGCACCGCCAAGCTGTCGATGCCTTTGGCAACCACCTTCGGCGCCACCATGATCTCCATCTTGTATTCGAGCGCCACCGCATAGTGGATGGGGTTGATGACCACCACGTCGGCCTGGGGCACGGCGGCC
>JASMAE010000317.1 GCA_030754475.1 Rhodospirillales bacterium | reverse complement strand
CGGTCTCGTCGTCGAGAAGTGCGGCGACGACGGCGGCGAACGCGCCCGCGTCACGACCCGGGACCAGGAGACCGGTCTCGCCGTCATCGACCACGCCGCGAACGCCGCCTTCGTCGCCGGCGACCACCGCCAGACCGCCGGCCTGCGCCTCGACGATCGCCATGCCGTAGGCCTCGTTGACGGCCGGCCAGACGTACAGATCGCATGCCGAATAGGCCCCCGCCAGCGCCTCGGTCTCGAGCGCGCCGAGCCAGCGCACCCGTTCGGCGACGCCCACAAAGGCACTTTCGACGGGCGCGCGGGCGGCACCGTCGCCGACGACGAGAAGCTGCCAGGACCGCTCCCCCATCCGCGACAATCCTTCCGCGAGGGCGCGGTAGGAAGCGAGCTTGTCGCCCTCGCGCATCATCGCCACCGCCAAAAGCCAGGGTACGTCGGCATCGAGGCCGTGGGCGTCCACGAGTCGCCGGCGGTTCGCGTCGCGGTTCGCATGCGCCGCCTTGAAGGGCGCCGGATCGACGAAAGGCCGCATCGAGATCAGGCGTTCACGCCCGCCGAGCACCTCGGCGATACAGGCGTCGTCGGCCGCGTTCAGGCTGATGATCGCGTCCGCTCGGCGGATCGCCCGCGCAGCGGCCTCGTGACCAAACGCCCAAGCGCCGTTGCGCTGTTTCGGCGCATGCGACGCCTCGGCGAGCACATAGGGAATTTCGAGCGCGTCGGCGACCGCCGGGCCGAGCCAGTCGGGCGCCTTGTGGTAGAGGTGGTACGTGAACCAGGCGTCGGGCCGACGGTGCGCGTCGCGCGCCCGGTAGCGCCGGATCAGCCGCGCCGCCAAGCGTTCGCCGAGACGGGCAAACCGCCTTTGGCGCCGCTCGTCGCCGGAACGATCGTGACTTCGGAACGCCGAGGCGACCTCAACCACGTGGCCGCCGGTCGCGAAGGCCGTGATAAGCGCACGCGCCATGCGCCGGTCGCCCGAGGGAACGGGGTGGGACGGCGGCTTCATCGGTGCGTAGAACGCAACGCGCATTACGCGGCTCGACTGTGGGCCGCGAACTTCGCCGCCAGGCGCTCGGCCCAGTCTTCGGCGGTGAAGTCATCTCGGACGCGGCGCATGCCGGCCGCGCCCAAACGCGCCCGCAACCCGGCATCACCGATCAAGCGCCGAAGACCGTCCGCCAGCGCCCGCGGATCGCCGGAGGGAACCAGCACGCCCGTGCGTTCGTCCTCGATCAGTTCCGGTATCGCCGCCACCCAGGTCGAGAGACACGCGAGCGACTGGCTTTGCGCCTCCATGAGAACATTGGGTAGCCCGTCGCGGTCGCCGTCCGCCGCAACGCGGCTGGCGAGCACGAACAAATCGGCGGCGCGGTAGTGGGCGAGCACCGTCTCGTGCGGGCACGCACCCAACCAGGTGACACGCTCGGCGATCCCGGCCCCGGAAGCCCGCGACCGGAGCCCCTCGAGCAGCGCGCCGCCCCCAATGTGGACAAAACGCCAATGGAGATCCGCCGGCAGGAGCGCGAGCGCATCGATGAGGTCCGCGTAGCCTTTCTTGGCGACGGCCCGGCCAACGGACAGGACGATAACCGGATCGTCGTGATCGCGTCCGTTCCGTTCGGGCCTCTGTCCGGGCGGCGGCGAAAAGCGCTTCAGATCGAGACCGTGGTAGACCAGTTCGACCCCGTGGCCCGCCGGCGCGAACGCATCGAGGTGTTCGCGGTTTGCCGCGGTGCAGGTCACCGCCCAGCGGCAGTCGGCGAGCTTCTCCGCCTTCTCCCAATCGGGGGTCGTCCAGACGTCCTTGGCGTGGGCCGAGCAGCTCCACGGCAACCCGCGCATCCTCGCGGCATACCGCGCGACGGACGCCGGCGTGTGCAGGAAATGGGCGTGAATGGACGCATGCTTAGGGTCGAGCTCGGCGCAGAGCACCAACGCCTGGCCGAAGCGGCGCACCCGGTTCGGCGTCGGGTCGCGACGAACATCGCGAAGCCATATCCGAAAAGCCGCCTCATACCCAGCACACTTGCGCGCGGCGCGCCAGCCGCGCCAGACCCGAAGCGGCTCGCGATAGAGGTATTCGGGCAGGTACGTGACCGGGGCGGCGATGTCGGCGTGGACGGGATGGACGTCGGCATCCGTGGGGTGGCGAAGCGAATACAGATGCAGCTCGATCCCGCGGCGCTCGAGGGCGAGAATTTCCTGGGCGATGAACGTTTCGGAGAGGCGGGGATAGCCTTTGAGAACGAAGGCGACGGGGCCGATCACGTCATTCGTTTCGGTTGACGACGGAAAGTTTGGCCGGGGTGCGGTGGCGCGGGGTCAGCCAACCGTCGATCATGCCGTTGATGACCGAAAGGCCGTCGAGGAGCGCCGGCATGCGCACACTCGACGGCCGCGGCGATTGGGGAAGCTCGCGGATCGCGGCGGCCATGATTTCGGGACTGCGGTTCCCACCATCGGGAAGCATGCGAACCAGCCCCAGCTCCTGGGCGCGCGCCGCCCGGATGTATTGCTCCATCCGCGGCACCGTGCGCGGCACGATCAGACCGGGCTTGTCGAATGACAGGATTTCGCAGAACAGATTGTATCCGCCCATGGCGACGACCCCGATGGCGTCCGCGACCAGCCGTTCCACGTGGGCGTCGAACGTGATGGCGGCAACCGAATCAAGCCGTCGCGCGCGGTCCATGAACTCGCTCTGAAGGTTGCCGTGCATGAAGGGCCCGAGAACCAGGATCGCGGGATAGGGCAATTTTGAATCGTGCTCGTACGCGCGCAACACCCAATCGATGAGATTCCCGCCGTCGCCCCCGCCCCCGGGAGTCACCAGGATGTAAGGCTCGTTGGGTCCGAACGGCAGCGGTATCGATCTGAGGTTTTCGGTCGTTCGGCCGCGACGCAGATAACCCGTAAACGTGACCTTGTCTTGCACGGACTGCGGGATCGCGATGCCTTGAAGGGGATCGAGGATCTCCGGCAGACCGTAGATCCAAATGTGATCGTAGAGTGCTTCCAGCGCGGGCAGCGCGTTCTTGCGCGCCCACTCGTCGGCAAGGACCTCGGAATCGTCGATCACGTCCCGCAATCCCAGGACCAAGGGAACACCTTTTGCCTTCAGCATGGCGAGGGTTTCCTTGACCTCGCCGCGCAAACCAAGCGGCTCCTTGTCCACCAGCATGATGTCGGGGGCGAATACCTCGGCCGTATGGCGGATGATCGAGGCCCGCATGGCCAACAACTCGTCGATCCCCATCTCGAGATTGAGCGACGTGTAGTCCCCGCCACGCAATTTGATGACGCCCGGAACGCGCACGAAATCCACGCGGTTGCGGAAATCGAAACTGCCGATGATGGGCGATCCCGAGAGGATGAGGACGGACAGGTCCTTGCGGTGTCCGACCAGGGAATGCGCGATCGCGCTACATCGGCGTAAGTGCCCGAGCCCGAAGCTGTCGTGGCTGTAAATCAACAGCCGGGCGTGTCTGGAATTCCGTTTCACGTCACGGCCCCTCGCCTCGCGCCCCAGTGGCGCCTGCAAGCTCCCTGGCTATGGTATAGTCCGCTCTCGGCGCGCGAAAGTCCCATGTTTCGGCGCCGCACGCCACCCGTGCGCGAATTGGATCGCCGGAATGGAAAAACCATCTTCCGCTACATTTTCCGGTACAGCCTCAAGGCGCAGATTGCGCTTCTCGTGCTGACGCTGATCTCGTTTCCGTTCCTGTATGCGAGCCTCGATCTTCCCAAGACCATCATCAACGACGCCATCGGCGCGTCCGATTTCCCGCACGAGTACTTCGGCTACACCATCGACCAGATTCCGTACCTGTTCATCCTTTGCACCGCATTCCTCGCCCTCGTCTTTGTCAACG
>JASMAE010000316.1 GCA_030754475.1 Rhodospirillales bacterium | reverse complement strand
TGCTCGGCGATCGCCTTGTGACGAAAGGCGTTGAGCGCCACGTCCTCGTCCCACGGCGCCACCGCGTGCGGGTCGAGCGGCGCGGTGCCGGGCGGGCGGATCGCGTCGTGGACGTCGGCGAACGCCATGTAGTGGGCGAACTCCTCGTGCAGCATCTCGATGCGGTCGTAGGCGTCTTGGCGGGCGACGCCGCGATCGATCTCGGGGAACATCTCCAGCAGCTCGGTCACCGGTCCCATGAACACGCCGAGGTTCTTGAACTCCGCCGCGCCCGAGCCGTTGAACTCCTTGCTCGCCTGGCGGGCGAGCCATAACAGGTCGGTTTCGCTGGTTCGAACGGGCGAGTCCCAATAGGTGCGGACGACCTCCGCCTCGCCGGCCCACAATGGTGATGCCGCCTCGATCAGACGGCTCAAATTGGCGCTGATCCGCATCTTCCCTCTCCCTGGCCCGTTCTTTCCGAGGCGCTGTTCTTCGAATTCTAATTCACCGGGTCGCGGCCGCCAAGCATATCAGCGGAACAGGTCGAGCTCCTTGGCGCGCACCAGATCGCTCGCGGCACCATCGCCCGACGCATGGGCGAGGCCGCGGACGACGACAACCGGCCGGCCCTCGTCGGCCTGGCCCATGACGGCGGACGCGGCGGCGGCGATCTCGTCGGCGAGGCCGATCTCGGTGATGCGAAGCGCGCGGCCCGTCCGGTCCGGCTGGCCGCGCTGGTCCAGGAGCGCGGCGACGCCGCTGGCGCCGATGGCGGCGCCGACGGTGCCGTTGCGCCACGCGCGCCCGAGGCTGTCGTTGACGACGACGCCGAGCGATGCCCCGGCGCGCCGGGCCAACGCCTCGCGCAATCCGGCGGCCGAGCGGTCGGGATCCTCGGGCAGCAGCAGAACCTCGGTCTCGCCCCGCGCCGGATCGAGGTTGGAGGTGTCGATGCCGGCATTGGCGAGCACCACGCCGTGCCGGTGGGCGACGATCAGGACGCCGGGCCGAAACCGCAGCACCTCGGCCGCTTCGGACAGGATCAGCTCGACCAGGCGCGGATCCTTCTCCGTCTTTTCAGCAAGCTCGATGGCACGCGCCGACGGCGTCACTCGGGCGAGGTCGGCGTAGCGGCCTTCGGCCTTGGAGACGATCTTTTGGGCCACGACCACAATATCGCCGTCGGCCAAGACCTCGCCGTTGGCGGCGGCGGCATCGGCGATGACGGCGGCGAGGTCGTCGCCCGGCCGGATCTCGGGAATGCCGCCCAGGGCGGTGACGGTCATCCGCGTCGGGCGCGCCGTCAAGCGGCGGGATCCTCCGCAAGGCCGGTGATACGGATGCCGGCGCTCGGCACCTTGTAGCGCCGGTTCATGGCGATCAGCACCGAGGTCAGCGCCTCGGACGCGGCGGCGTTGGCCAGCACGCCCGCGTGCAGCCCCCGCAAGCCGGCCGCTTCGGCCAGCTCGACGACCTGCTGGCGGGCGTCCGGGTCGTCGCCGCAGATCAGCACGTCGCAGTCAATCTCGTAATCGGGATCGCGCAGGTGGTGCGCCGACACGCTCTGGAACGCCGAGACCACCCTGACGTCGTCGCCGACCACCGCTTGCGCGACCTGTGCCGCCGAGCCCTCGGGCGGCAGCTGGACGCGGGCGACCCGGGGCGGCACCAGCGGCACGGTGACATCGACCAGGATCTTGCCGGCGAGCGCGTCCTTGACGTCGGCGAGCGTCGGCTTCTGGGCCGCGAACGGGACGGTGAGGATGGCGATGTCGGCGGCGCGCGCCGCATCGACGTTGGCCGCGCCGCGCGCGCCCTCGCCGAGCTCGTCGGCCGTCGCCTCTGCCCGCGCCGCGTCGCGCGAGCCAATGATCACCGGATAGCCGGCCCGGAGCCAGCGGAACGCGAGCCCCGCGCCCTCGGCGCCGGTGCCGCCGAGGACGGCGAGCGTCGGAAGCGCCGCGCTCATGCCGCCTCACTATCGCGGGCGTAGCGCGCGGCGGGCGTCTGCACCACGGGCTCGACCGCCGGCGCGGCGAACGATGCCGCCGTCCGGCCGTCTTCCGGCGTGCCGTAGGGCGTCGTCCGTTGGCGCGGGACGCGGCCGATGGAGTGGATCAGGGCCTCCATGCGCTCGGGCGGGAACTCCTCGCCGTGACTGGTGCCGGCGGAGCGCGAGATGCTTTCGTTCATCAGCGTGCCTCCAAGGTCGTTGGCGCCCGCTTGGAGACACGCCGCCGCGCCGGCCATCCCCATCTTGACCCACGAGGTCTGGATGTTGGGGATCAGCGGATGAAGCGCGAGACGGGCGACGGCATGCATCAGCACCGCCTCGCGGAAAGTCGCCCCCCGTCGCGCGCGGCCCTTCAAATAGATCGGCGCTTCCATGTGGACGAACGGCAATGGCACGAACTCGGTGAAGCCGCCGGTCCGGCTCTGCAAACGCCTGAGATGCAGCAAGTGGCGCGCCCAGGCGTCCGGCCCCTCGACGGCGCCGTACATGATGGTCGCCGTGGTGCGGATGCCGGCGTCATGCGCCTGACCGATCACGTCGAGCCATTCCGCGGTCGAGAGCTTGTCGGGGCACAAGACGGCGCGCGCCGGATCATCGAGGATTTCCGCCGCCGTCCCCGGCAGGCTGCCGAGCCCCGATTGGTCGAGGAGGGTGAGGAATTCCGCAACGGGAATGCCGAGCGTTTCCGCGCCTTGCGACACTTCGAGCGGCGAGAACGCATGGACGTGAAGACCCGGCACCGCTTGCTTCACCGCGCGCAGGATGCCGAGGTAGGTCTCGCCGGTGTATTCGGGGTGGATGCCGCCCTGCATGCACACCTCGACCGCGCCCCGGTCCCACGCCTCGCGGGCGCGGCGGACGATCTCGTCGGTCGCGAGATCGTAGGGCGCCCCCCTCAGATTGGCACTGAGCCGTCCCTTGGAGAAGGCGCAGAAGCTGCACTTGAAGTAGCACACGTTGGTGTAGTTGATGTTGCGGGTGACGATATAGCTCACCGTCTCGCCCGAGACCTCGCGCCTGACCGTATCCGCCGCCTCGCACACCGCGTGGAACGCCGCGCCGCGGGCGCCGAACAGCTCGACAATCTCGCCCTCGGCGAGGTCCTCGCCCGCCGCCGCCGCCGCGACGATGCGCTCGATCTCGCGCGGCACCGAGCCGCCGGCATGGATATCGGGCGGCGCGGCATCAACGCCAGGTGACCAGGCGTCCTCGCGGACGAACCCGGCGGCGTCGGTCTCGTCCAGGACGCGGGGCGCCATGGCGGCATCGAGCCAGCGCTCCGGCGCGCGCGCGTAATCCGGATAGACCGCGAGGCGCTCGACCAGCCGCTTGCCGGCGGCCTCCGTGTTGCGGGCGAGCGCCGCGATCTCGGGCCACGGCGCCTCCGGGTTGACGTGATCGGGCGTCACCGGCGAGACCCCGCCCCAGTCGTTGATGCCGGCGGCGATCAGGCGCGCGTGGCCGCCCGGGCTGAGGTTGGGCGGCGCCTGGATGTTCATCTCGGGCCCGAGGATCAGCCGCGCGGCGGCGACGGTCCAGGCGAGGTCGTCGAGGTCGGGCTCGGGCGCGCCGGCCATCTGCGTTCCGGGCTTGGCGCGGAAGTTCTGGACGATGACCTCCTGGACGTGGCCGTGGCGCGCGTGCAGCTCGCCGAGCGCGAACAAGGCGTCGAGGCGCTCACGGCGCGTCTCGCCGATGCCGATCAGGATGCCGGAGGTGAACGGGATCTGGAGCTCGCCCGCCTCGGCGATGGCCTGAAGGCGGACGGCGGGGCGTTTGTCGGGCGATCCGAAGTGCGGTGCGCCGCGCTCGCACAAACGCTCGGACGCGCTTTCCAGCATGATGCCCTGGCTCACCGTCACGCGGCGCAACGCCGCCGCCTCGTCGCGGTCGACGATGCCGGGGTTGGCGTGGGGCAGCAGCCCGGTCTCCGTCAGCACGCGTTCCGCCATGGCGATCAGGTAGTCGATCGTCGTCGCGTGGCCGAGCCTTGCGAGATGCTCGCGCGCCGCCTTGTAGCGCAGCTCGGGCTTGTCGCCGAGGGTGAACAGCGCCTCCTTGCAGCCGGCGGCGGCGCCTTCGCGGGCGATGGCGAGCACCTCGTCGGGCTCGAGATAGGCGCTCTCGCCGGGCCGTGGCGGACGGGCGAAGGTGCAGTAATGGCAGACGTCGCGGCACAGCCGGGTCAGCGGGATGAACACCTTGCGGGAGTACGACACGACCTCGCCGTGGCCGTCGTCGCGCATCGACGCTGCCTCGTCCATCAGGCGCGCGAGCGGCGCCTCTTCGATAAAACGCTCGAGCCGATCCCGCGTCATCGCCACTCCCTTACGCATCCTCACGACACCCCTCTTCAGCCGCGCGGAGCAATGTCGGCGATCGCCCGTTCCATTGCAACGCCCCTCCTTGCCGATTCAGGGCCAAGGCGCACGGTATCAACCGACCTCTGCCGTTTCAAGCGAGGCCGCGAAGATGGTTCGGCGGATCATCGAACCGAGACACGATGGGCACGATCGCGCCGCCCCGATGGCGTGCGACAACGCCGAGCCGGCGCCGGACGCGATGTCTGCCCGCCGGGCGCGGCGGCTCAGTGGGGCGTGATGTCATCCAGCCAGATGGTTTCGATCGGCGTGGTCGACATTTCGTCGGCCTGGCCCAGTACCGCTACCATCTTGTCGGACGCGAAGAAGTCCTTCACGCCGGCGACTTCGGACGCGTCCATCTCTCCCACGACGTGGACGCGATTGGGATCGTCAACGCCCCGCGCGAGCCGCCAACGACCGATCTGCGGCGGCGGATTGGCGGAAAAAAGCGCGAACCACGAATCGAAGTCCTTCAGGCGATGATCGAATACCACGACCGGCAT
>JASMAE010000315.1 GCA_030754475.1 Rhodospirillales bacterium | reverse complement strand
CGCGGCCAACAACGCGCACACGACCGCGGCAGCGACAAAGCGTTCTCGGAACCTGCGTTCTCGGACCCTGGTCATGGGGATCGGCGGCTCGCAGTTTGTACCCTTATCGGGACTGGGGCGGGGGGCACGATATTGTGCGACCAATCCCGTTCCGGTCAAGCGGTGGCGCCCATGCGATGGTTCCGGGCTCGGCGCGCCGACCCTGGACAAGATTTCCCCATGTTGCTATGGGCATGATACGCCGTGCCGCCGCTGGAGTTTGCTCGATGCCCAAGAAAAAGCCGCGCATCGTCGTGACGCGAAGGCTTCCCGAAGTCATCGAGACCCGCATGATGGAGCTGTTCGACGCGCGGTTGAACCTCGATGATGCGCCGCTTGGCCATGACGGCCTCGTCGAGGCCGTGAAATCGGCTGACGTGCTGGTGCCAACGGTCACGGACCGTATCGACGCCCAGGTGATCGCCGCCGCCGATCCGCGAATGCTCCTGATCGCGAATTTCGGCGCAGGCGTCGACAACATCGATCTTGCCGCGGCGCACAAACGCGGCATCACCGTCACCAACACCCCCGACGTGCTGACCGAGGACACCGCCGACATGACCATGGCCCTGATCCTTGCCGTTCCCAGGCGCCTCATGGAAGGCGAGCACCTCATGCGCGCCGACGCGTGGACCGGCTGGTCACCCACTTGGATGCTCGGCAACCGCGTCAACGGCAAGCGGCTGGGGATCGTCGGCATGGGACGAATCGGCCAGGCCGTGGCGCGACGGGCGCGCGGGTTCAATCTTTCGATCCACTACCACAACCGCAATCGCGTGCACCACGACATCGAGACCGAGCTCGAGGCAACCTACTGGGAGAGCCTGGACCAGATGCTGGCCCGGGTCGATATCGTCTCGGTCAACTGCCCACACACGCCGGCGACCTATCATCTGCTTTCGGAGCGCCGCCTCAAGCTGTTGCAACCAAATGCCTATTTGATAAACACCTCGCGCGGCGAGGTGGTCGACGAAGCGGCGCTGACCCGCCTGCTCGGCGAAGGCCGGATCGCCGGCGCCGGTCTCGACGTCTACGAGTACGCGCCATCCGTCCCGCCGAAGCTCAGGAAGCGTGACAACGTGATCCTCCTGCCCCACATGGGTTCGGCCACGGTCGAGGGACGAATCGACATGGGCGAGCGGGTGATCGTCAACATCAAGACATTCGTCGACGGCCGATCGCCGCCGGATCGGGTGCTGGCCGAAATCTAGCGCCTTTTCCGTTCGGTCGGCGCGATTCCGCGTGAGTGGACAACGCTCTCGGGAAACGCCGTCCGCCTCGACCGTCGACTCAGACGAAGACCGCGGCCCCGTGCCGCGAGGCGTCGTTGAGGAAGCTCACGACGCCCCCCTCCTCGACCGCGAGGTCGGGGCGAAGCGATTCGCGGTCCAAACCCAGCGCCCTGAGCCCCATCTCGCAGACCATCACGCGGACGCCGAGCTCGGCGGCTGCGCCGAGCAATTGCTCGAACGTGGCGACGCCCAGCGCGGCAAAGGAATCGTCCATGGCGCCGCCGTCCCGGTCGCCGTCGGAAACCGCCATCGCGCGCCACGGTGCGATGCCGTCGTCGCCGGGCCTGAGCAACGCGCGCAACGCGCCCATGGTGAAGAACAGCGTCACTGGCCGACCCACCGCGGCGGCCGCCGTCGCCATGACCAAGGCGAAATGGACTTTGTCGAACAGGCCCGAGAAGACGACGACCGAAAGCTTGTCCGGGGGTGTGTGCCGAGGCGGATCAGCCGGCATGGGCGGACAGGTCCCGGATAGTCGGTCGATCACCGCACAAGGGGCAGCTGGGATCGCGCTTCACCTTGATTTTTCGGATCGTGGTGCTGAGCGCGTCCATCACCAGCAGGAAGCCCGACAGACTATCGCCGATTCCGAGCAGCTCCTTCAGAACCTCGGTCGCCTGCAACGATCCAACCATGCCGCAAAGCGCGCCCAGGACGCCGGTTTCGGCGCAGGACGGGATGGGTCCTTGCGGCGGCTCCCCGATCAGGCAGCGGTAGCACGGGCCGTGATCGCCGTTCGCTCGGCGCATGTGCGCCTTGAACGTGGCTAGCTGGGCGTCGAATCGCAGGATTGCCCCTGAAACCAAGGTCTTTTCGCGAAGAAAGCAGGCGTCGTTGACGAGAAACCGGGTCGGGAAGTTGTCGCTTCCGTCGGCGACGATGTCGTACTTGGAGATCAGGGCGAGCGCGTTTTCGGCGTCGACGTTTTCGTGGTGCGCGTGGACGCGGACGTCGGGGTTGATGGCGGCGATGGTGTCGCGCGCGCTCTCCACCTTGGGCCGTCCGACGTCGGCGGTGGCGTGGACGACTTGGCGTTGCAGGTTTGTCAGATCCACGTCGTCGCCGTCGACCACGCCGATGGTCCCGACGCCTGCGGCCGCGAGATAGAGCAGAAGCGGCGATCCCAGCCCGCCCGCGCCGACAACCAAGACGCTGGAATCGAGGAGGCGGGCCTGTCCCTCGCCGCCGACTTCGCGCAGCAGGATGTGGCGGGCGTAACGCTGTATCTGTGTATCGCTGAAATCCATGTCGATTTGTGCTCGCCGACCCTTCCGAACCGCCCCGGGATTGGGCATCGGCTCTGCCGCCTACGCCGGGGGCATGGTTCCGGTCGAGCCCAGGCCGCCGTCCCCGCGGGCGCTCGCCGGCAGACGGCGCACCGCGCGCCAAACGACCGTGGAGACCGGCGCCACGACCATCTGGGCGATGCGCATTCCGCGCTCGATCGTGAACGCCGCCGGGCCCAGGTTCGCGAGGATCACTTTGATCTCGCCGCGGTAGTCGGAATCCACGGTTCCCGGGCTGTTGAGGACCGTGATCCCGTGCTTGGCCGCGAGCCCCGAGCGCGGCCGGATCTGGGCCTCGAAGCCCAGCGGAAGGGCGACGGCGATCCCCGTCGGAATCACGACCCGGGCTCCGGCCTCGAGCGCGACAGGCGAGGCGACGGCGGCCATGAGATCGAGACCCGCGCTATGCGGGCTCGCGTATTCGGGAAGCGCCAGGTCGGCGCCGTGGGGGAGCCTAAGTATGGCGACGCCGAGCGCGGTCATGACGTCGGGGTCGCGGGCACGCCCTCGAGCGCGTCGGCGATGCGATCGGCGAGGCGTTGGGCCACGGCCGACTTGGTCATGGGCGGCCAATCCTCGACGCCGGCGGCGGTCACGAGGTGCACGGTGTTTGTCTCGGCGCCGAAGACTCCCGACGAGACGTCGTTGGCGACGATCCAGTCGCAGCCCTTGGCGAGGCGCTTGCGCTTCGCCCTTTCCACCACCGTGCCGGTCTCGGCCGCGAACCCGACGACCAGGGCAGGGCGTCCCGCGGTGGCGGTGCTTAAGCTCGCGAGGATGTCCGGGTTCTCGATCAGCTTGAGGACCGGGGCGCCCGCTGCGGCATCCTTCTTGATCTTGTGCTTGGCCGGCTTGGCGACCCGCCAATCGGCTACCGCGGCGGCGAGGACGGCCACGTCGGCGGGCAACGCCGTCTTGCACGCGCTCAGCATGTCGCGGGCCTCTTCGACGTTGACCACCCTTACGCCCACGGGATCGGGCAAATGGGTCGGGCCGGAAACCAAGGTCGTCTCGGCGCCGAGCCGCGCGAGAGCGCCGGCGATGGCGTGGCCCTGCTTGCCCGACGAGCGGTTGGCGATGTAGCGCACCGGATCGATCGCTTCGTAGGTGGGGCCGCTGGTCACGATCGCGCGCCGGCCATGCAAGCGCCCCGCTCCCGCGAAGAACGTCTCGATGACCGCCAAGATGTCGGCAGGCTCGGTCATGCGGCCGGTTCCCCACTCGTCGGCCTCGGCCATCTCGCCTTCTTCGGGACCGATGAGATGGACGCCGCGTCCGGCCAGCCGAGCCACGTTGGCCTGGGTCGCCGGATGTTCCCACATGCGCCCGTTCATCGCCGGTGCCGCCATCACGGGCCTATCCGTCGCGAGAAGGACCGCGGTCGCCAGATCGTCGGCGATTCCGGCGGCCATCTTGGCGAGGATGTTGGCGGTGGCGGGCGCGACGAGCACAAGGTCGGGTTCGCGCGCAAGCCGGATGTGGCCGATCTCGCTTTCGTCGGTCAGCGAGAACAAGTCGCGAAAGACCTTCTCGCCGCTCACGGTGGCAAGCGACAACGGCGTGACGAAGCTCTCCCCGGCCCTGGTCAGCGCGCAGCGTACGTGTACGCCCCGCTCCCTGAGCCGGCGGATCAAATCGAGGCACTTGTAGGCGGCGATGCCGCCCGAGATGATGAGAAGGAGTCTCTTCCCTTCAAGCATGACCGAATTCGCGACCGATAGGGGAATGGACTCAACAGTTTAGAGCGGATCGCGCCTGATTGGAACCGCGATGCGGGTTCGATCGGGCGCGCCGATCCGCTCGATTCCAATAGAGTAGACCGGAGAGTAGACCGGATTCACCTGGTCGGCGGATCGCGGTCGAGGGAATCAGACCGACCACGATCCGGCCCGGCGCATTATCCGTGTCGTCGGTGCCGATTCCACGTGAGTGGATAACGCTCTGGGACCGTGCCGGGTTCAAAGGATCAGCGCCAGGGTGAGAAAGAACACCACGAAGACGATCCACATCATCGGCAGGAACGGGTTCTTCTCGACGTCCAGGCGAAGCCTCCGGATCGCCTTGGGATAGAGACGCAGCGCATCCACGGGAGGACGCGCCGGGGCCTCGCCCGGGCGTCGGCCTTCCGCGCGCCCATTGGCGACGGGACGCGGATGTTCGATCCGCCTGCCGCTCTGGGCGGGGATATCGGCCAGGCAACTCCGGATCACCGGCAAGGCCGTATCCCAAAGAGGCGTTTGCGGCGCGATCGCGATCGCGATCCGCTCGATGGCCAGCAGCGCCGATTCAAAGGAGATCAGTCTGGGCTGGCCCTCGAGGATAGCGAGTTCTGCGTCGTGGAAGACGCGGACGATGACATGGGAAAACGAGCCCCAACCGCCAGCCGCGGCGCCGGCAATGCGCTCCAGCGTGCGTGCGGTCGAGGCGCGTTCGCGATGGGGGGGAACCCACCCAGCCTCCAGAAGGGCCTGCGCCGCGCTTTCGAAATCGCGCACGACGAGGCCGACGAGAAGCGCGCCGAGGTTCCGGCGAACCCCTGGCGTCAAGCGAACGACGGCGCCGAGATCGGCGGCAACGATTGCGCCGTCTTGCGCGAGGCGCAGCGTCTCGCCCGAAACCTCGGCGACGAACGCGCCGTCGCGCAACACCTGCTTGAAGAAAGCGGCGATCAGGTTGCCGAGCACTTGGTCGGAGTCGAACCCGGCGGCAAGGATCGCGTCCCGCTCGCCGATTCGGGGTCCCGTCACAAGCTCGCGGGTCAAGACCCGGCGCGTGGACCGTTCCCAGTCCGTCCCGGCCAGGCGGAACGTCTCGTCGCCGGCGAAGTTGTCGGCGATCTCCGTCGCCGCGGCGGCCTCGATCCTGAAATCGATCTCCGTCTCCAGCGCTTCGGCGAACCCGTCTATGGCGTCCTCGATCCGCAGGCCCCGCCACTCGGGCCGGCGGCGCGCGAGCCGGTCGGCGAGCAAGCGAATCAGTGCGAGATCGCGCATCAGCGCTCCATGCACGCCAGGGCGCAGGACCTTGACGGCGAGCGCCCGGCCATCGGCGCTGCGCGCATGGTGCACCTGGGCGAGGTGTCCGATTGTGTCTGGTGCGTCGTCGAACGCCGAGAACAGCGATGCGACGGGTTGGCGGAGCTCGCGCGCGATCGTGGCCCGCGCCACGTGCGCGGCGAAAGGGGGTGGCCGTGACCGAGGATCGTCGCCGGCGCCACGTGCACCAAGTTGCAAGGGATCCCAAAAAAGTCCCGCCAGGCGGCCGAGCGCGGCGAATCCCGGTCCAGCCTCGGACAAGGCGCGGGCAAGCGTGTTCGCGGAACACGCGTCGGCGCGTGATCCGGAGACGAGCTTCGCGAGCCGGACCGCCCCGGGCGCGATGTCGAGACGCTCGAGCGCCGACAACGCGTCGTGGCGTGCGAGCGATCGCGCCAGGCCCAGCACCCGGAACCCGTTGCGCAAACCGTCCACGGACGGCCGACCGCGCGCTCAGACGCGCCAGGCGGAATGCAGCGCCGCGATTCCGCCCGAAAGGTTGCGAAGTTTGACTTGGGCGAGGCCCGCTTCGGCGATCATGGCGGCGAAGTTCTCTTGGGCGGGGAAACGGCGGATGCTTTCGGCGAGATAAAGATACGCCTCTTCGTCGTCCGCGACCCAGCGCCCGAGCAGAGGCACCACTCGGAAGGAGTACGAATCATAGAGGCGATCCAGGACGGGAATCACCACCCGCGAGAACTCGAGACACAGAAATCGCCCGCCCGGCTTCAGCACCCGGCGCGCCTCCCTCAAGGCCTTGGGAATGTCGGTCACGTTGCGAAGGCAGAACGCGGTCGCGCAGGCGTCCATCGAGGAATCCGCGAACGGCAGGTTCTCGGCGTCGCCGTTGACCCAGGTGATGGCGGAAGGCGTGCCCCCGTCGATGTCGCGGTCCCGGCCGACATCGAGCATGCTGGCATTGACGTCGCAGACGATGGGCCGCGCGCCACGCGCGAGGCAACGAAGCGCGACATCGCCGGTCCCCCCGCCGATATCGAGAAGGCGCATGCCCGGTCGCGGGTTCAGCCAGTCCACGAGCGCGTTTTTCCAGAGGCGGTGAAGGCCGGCGCTCATCAAGTCGTTCATGAGGTCGTAGCGCGGCGCGACCGAATCGAAGACGGCCCGCACAAGCCGTCCCTTGTCATCCGCGCTTACGCGGCGAAAACCGAAGTCGACCGCTTCTTCTTCGGCGTTCGATGCGCCGTCGTTTCCGGCGCGGGCGCGCGATTGCAACATGGTGCGGGACCATAGCCGAGCGCGCACCATGGCGCTACTCTCGGTCGTCGCGATGGGCGACGTCATGGTTGTGATCGAGCGCGATGCCCGAACTGCCCGAAGTCGAAACCGTCCGCCGTGGTCTCGCCCCCGTCCTCGTGGGACGGTGGATAGCGCGTGTGAAAGTGCGCCGTCGCGACCTCAGGCGGCCAATCGCCCGCGACTTCGCCCGTCGCCTCGAGGGCAGGCGCGTGCTGGGGCTCGACCGGCGGTCCAAGTACCTGATCGTCCGTCTGGAGGGCGGCCTTTCGTGCATCATCCATCTCGGCATGTCGGGGCGGCTCACGTGGTGCGCGGGCACGCCGCCCCCGTTCGAGATCCATGATCACGTGGAGTTCGAGATCGCTGCGGACGACGCCGGAAAACGCGCGTACCTACGCTATTGCGATCCGCGCCGTTTCGGGCTGATGGCGCTGGCCGAAACCACCGAGCTCGCGAGCCACCCGCTTCTGGTCGAACTCGGCGTCGAGCCCCTTGATGGAGGGTTCACCGGAGCGAAGCTTGCTTCCCTCCTCGCCGGGCGCAAGACGACGGTGAAATCGGCGCTCATGGATCAGAGGATCGTCGCCGGGCTCGGGAACATTTATGTCTGCGAGAGTCTGTTCTGGGCCGGAATTTCACCCAAACGGACCGCGCGCACGATCGGGAACCGGCGCGCCCAAAGGCTCGCGGGCGCGATTCGCCGCGTGCTCGAGGACGCGATCGCCTCGGGCGGCGCGAGCCTGCGCGACCACCGCCAACCGAGCGGCGAGCTCGGCTACTTTCAGCACCGCTTCGCGGTCTACGGCCGGGTTGGCGAACCCTGTCCGGATTGCGTTTGCGCGGTAGTGAAAACCGGCGGAATTCGGCGAATCGGCCAGGGCGGGCGGGGAACGTTCTATTGTTCGACCAAGCAACGCTGAGAGAGGACCCTGCCCCATGTCCCGCTGGAAGCCCCTGTTGACGGCCGCGCTCGTCGCGGCCGCGAGTTCGATCGGCGTTCTCGGCTCTCCGATACGCGCCCAGGATCGCCCGTTCGTCAGCGCCATCGATGATCTGCCGTTGATGCCGGGCCTCGAAGAGGCCAGGCAACAGGTGATGGTCTTCGATACGCCCTCGGGCCGCATCGTCGAAGCGTTCGCCACGGGCCGTGTCAGCCGCGAATCCGTCATTGAATTCTATGACGCCACTTTGCCCCAACTGGGATGGGCGCGAACCGGGTCGACGACATTCGAGAGGGAAGGCGAAATCCTAGAGCTCGTCTTCCTCGGATCGGGCACAGGCCCGACTGAAGCCGGGACGCTGACCGTGCGCTTCGCCCTAGCGCCAGGCGCCCGCGCGCCCCACTAACGCCGCACCCGACCCACCGGTTTCGCCAAGGGGCAGGGTTGACGTCCGCGCGGGCGGACACTATAAGCGCGCTCCTTCCGAGTCGGGCCGCAAAGTGATAACGACCAGATGGCCAACTATCCGTCCGCCAAGAAACGAATCCGGCGCGACCAGCGCCGCACGATCATCAACCATGCGCGAATGAGCCGCACGCGAACCTTCGTCCGCAAGGTCGAAAACGCCATCGAAAACGGCGATCGCGCATTGGCCTCCGTGGCGTTTCGCGAGGCCCAGCCATACCTCATGAGCAGCGTCAACAAGGGGTTGGTTCACCGCAACACGGCGGCGCGGAGACTCTCTCGGCTTTCCGCGCGCATCAAGGCAATGCCCGCCTGAGAGCAGGGCTTGCCGTTCCCTAGGTTTCCCAGGGGGAGCGGTGGCCGACCCATGGGTCGGCCCAAAGG
>JASMAE010000314.1 GCA_030754475.1 Rhodospirillales bacterium | reverse complement strand
ACGCATAGCGGTTGCCCTTTTCCGACGAGCGTTCGCGCACCGCGCGGATCGTGCCCGCGAGCTTCACTGGGCCACCCCGACCCTCGGCGAGGACCTCCGAGAAAGGTCTGACGCCGAGGCGCAGAAGGCGATCGGCATGCTCGTCCAGGGGATGGGCCAAAAGGTTAAAGCCGAGAACCGCGAACTCGTGATTCAAAAGATCCGTTTTGGGCCACTCGGCCACGTCCGGAAGCTGCAGGCCGTCGGATTGGGCAATGGCCTTGCCGAATAGGCCCATCTGATGGCTCGTGCGATCGCTGGCCGCGGCGTGGGCATGGCGAACCAGCGTCTCGGCGCCTTCGAAGACACGCCGCCGATTGACGCCCAGGCTCTCGAAGGCCCCGGCCGCGGCCAGGCATTCGAGCTGGCGTTTGTTGACGAGTCGCGTGTCGATCCGCTGCGTGAAATCGTGGAGGTCGCGAAACCGCCCTTTCGCTTCGCGTTCTTGAACCACGGCCTCCATCGCCGCCGCGCCGACGTTCTTGACAGCCGCCAGTGCGAACCGGATGCCGCCGCCGCCCGCTTCGTCCGCGCCCACCGTAAACGAAACCCCGGATTCGTTGATATCGGGCGGCACCAGCGGGATGTCGAGGCGCTTCAGCTCCCGGCGGTAGTGATCCAGCTTGTCGGTATTCCCCATGTCCAAAGTCATGGAGGCAGCGAAGAACTGCACCGGGTGGTTCGCCTTGAGATAGGCGGTCTGATAGGCGACCAACGCGTAGGCAGCGGCATGGGATTTGTTGAAGCCGTATCCCGCGAACTTGGCGACCAGCTCGAAGATTTGCGACGCCTTGGCCTCGGGAACGCCGCGCGCGGTCGACCCTTCGATGAAGACCTGCCGCTGCTGATCCATCTCGCTCTTGATCTTCTTCCCCATGGCGCGCCGTAGAAGATCGGCGTTGCCCAGGGAGTAGCCGGCAAGCTCCTGGGCGATCTGCATCACCTGTTCTTGGTAGATGATGATCCCGAAGGTCTCCTTCAGGATTCCCTCCAGGGTCGGGTAGAGGTAATCCGGCTCCTCTTTGCCGTGTTTGCGCCGGATGTAGCTCGGGATGTTGTCCATCGGGCCGGGACGGAACAGAGAGACGACGGCGATGATGTCTTCGAAGGTGTCGGGTTTGAGCTTGCGAAGTACGTCGCGCATTCCAGTGCTTTCCAACTGGAACACCCCCGTGGTGTCGCCCCGGCCGATCATCTCGAAAGTCGTTTCGTCGTCGAGGGCGAGATGAAGGAGGTCCAGCTCGACGCCAGCCTGCTTGAGAAGATCGCTCGCGTGGGCCAGGACGGTCAGCGTCTTGAGGCCCAGGAAATCGAACGTCACCACTCCCGCCTGTTCCACCCCCTTCATGCTGACCCCGGGGACCAGCATGTCGGTGCGGGGGTCGCGGGTGAGCGGGATCAGCTCGTCGAGCGGCCGATCGCCGATCACGACGCCGGCGGCGTGGGTCGAGGCGTGCCGATAAAGACCCTCGAGCGGGCGGGCGAGTTTCACGAGTCGGCCAAGATCGGCGTCCCGTTCCACCAAATTACGCAATTGCGGGTCGCCTTCGAGGGCCTGGTCGAGGGACACCGGATTGGCGGGGTTGTTGGGAATCAGCTTACAGACGCGATCGACCTGCGAGTACGGCATCTGCAGAACGCGCCCCACGTCGCGCATCACCGCTCGTGCCTGAAGCGTTCCGAAGGTGATAATTTGGGCGACGCGGTCGCGACCGTATTTGTCACGCACGTAGCGAATGACCTCGTCGCGCCGGTCGCGGCAGAAATCGATATCGAAATCGGGCATCGATACGCGCTCGGGGTTGAGGAAGCGTTCGAACAAGAGCCCGAACCGCAATGGGTCGAGATCGGTGATCCCGAGTGACCAAGAAACGACCGAGCCCGCGCCCGATCCGCGTCCTGGACCGACCGGTATCCCTTGGCCCTTGGCCCAGCTGATAAAGTCCGCGACGATCAGGAAATAGCCCGCGAAACCCATCTTGATGATGACGTCGAGTTCGTAGTGCAGGCGCTCGCGGTAGTGGCGATGCGCCCGTTCGCGGGCATCAGCGGACATTGCGGGAACGACGGCGTCGCTTTGAAGCCGGCTTTCCAGGCCCTCGGCCGCGCACAGGTGCAGCTGCTCCGCCTCGGTGCGGCCTTCGGGACATGGAAAAGGCGGAAGGATGGGCGCCCGCGTCTCGGCCATGAAGGCGCATCGCTTGGCGATGACCAGCGTGTTCTCCACCGCCTCGGGGAGATCGGCGAACAGCGCCTGCATCTCGTCAGCCGACTTGAAGTAGTAATCGGGCGTCAGCCGCCGGCGGTCTTCTGCGCCAACGTAGGTTCCCTCGGCGACGCAAATGAGCGCGTCGTGCGCGGAGAACTGATCGGCGTCCCCGAAATACACCTCGTTCGTTGCGACCAGCGGCAGATCGCGCGCATCGGCAAGCGCGATCAGCGCCGGTTCGATCCTGGTCTCCACTTCGGTGCCGTGACGCGTCAGCTCGACGTACAGGCGGCCCGGAAAGGCGCCGTCAAGCGCGTCGAGGAGCGATTCTGCAGCCTCGTCCTGGCCGTTCGCGAGCAACGTCGCGACGGCGCCGTCCGCCCCCCCCGTCATCGCGATCAGGCCGTCGCCATGGGTTTCGAGCGTTTCCAGCGATACCCGGGGTTTCGAGGCGCCGTCGTCATCGACGTGGGCCCGGCTCACGAGCTTCAACAGGTTCCGGTAACCGGTATCGCTCTGGGCTAGCAGCACCAAAGCGCCGACAAGCGTTGCACCGCCGTTCGTCGGCGCGGCCCCGCCGCCCGAGGCGGAGGCGACGTTGAGCACGCAACCGATGATCGGCTGGACGCCCCCCGCGGCGGCTGCGGCGGAGAACTCGAGCGCTCCGAAAAGGTTGTTGGTATCGGTAATCGCCACCGCCGGCATCCGCGCGTCGCGGCAGCGCGCGACCAATTCGTCCACGCGAACCATTCCTTCCAGCAACGAATAAGCGGAATGGACGTGCAGGTGGACGAATCCGGCGTGGCCCATGGGCAAGGATTCCACAATCCCCGCGAAGAGTCACCTAGGTCTTGTGGTTGTCGTCGTTGTTATCCACAAGATTTTATCATTGACGCGGGTTCTTGCGCTCCGAGACGACGCCTTGGTCGAGAAAGAGGATGCGATCCATCCGTGACGCGAGGTCGCGGTTATGGGTCGCCACCAGGGCGGCGAGGCCGGCACCGCGGGTGAGCTGCAGGAGCACCGCGAACACGTTGTCGGCGGTTTCCGGATCGAGATTGCCTGTGGGTTCGTCGGCGAGAAGGATGCGCGGCGCGTTGGCGAGCGCCCGGGCGATGGCCACCCGCTGTTGCTCGCCGCCGGACAGCATTCCCGGCCGGTGCTTGGCGCGATCGGCGAGGCCGAGCGCGCTCAAGAGTTCCATCGCGCACCCACGCGCCTCGCGGCGACCGAGGCCGGCGATGATTTGGGGCACGACGATGTTCTCCAGCGCCGAGAACTCGGGCAGCAGATGGTGGTACTGGTAAACGAATCCGATATTGTTTCGCCGCACCCGCGTCCGGGCGTCGTCGTTCATGCCGCCGGTGTCTTCGCCGGCGATCAGGATCGAGCCGTCATCCGCCGGCTCGAGAAGACCGGCCAAGTGAAGCAGGGTCGATTTCCCCGCACCCGACTGGCCGACCAGGGCGACGATCTCGCCCGCCCGGACGCTAATGTCGACGCCGCGCAGCACCTCGACCGATGTGCGGCCCTGGCGGTAGGCGCGCACGACGCCAACGAGCGCGAGCGCGGCATCGCCGTTTATTGCCTCACTCATAGCGAAGGGCCTCGGCGGGTTCGATCCGGGCCGCGCGCCAGGATGGGTACAAGGTGGCGAGGAACGAGAGCCCCAGCCCCATGAGAACGACGGCCAGCACCTCGACAAAGTCGATCTCGGCCGGAAGCTGCGACAGGAAATATATCTCGGCGGCGAACAGTTCTGTCCCCGTAAGGCCCTGGATCCATTGACGGATCGTCTCGATGTTCTCGGCGAACGCGATGCCGAGCGCGCAACCGGCCATGGTCCCTATGACGCCGACGCTGGCGCCGCTCACGAGGAATATCCGCATGATCATCGCGCGGGTCGCCCCCATGGTGCGCAGGATCGCGATGTCGCGGCCCTTGTCCTTGACCAGCATGATCAGGCTCGAGACGATGTTGAAGGCCGCCACCACGATGATGAGCGTCAGGATAAGGAACATGACGTTGCGTTCCACCTGGATGGCGTTGAAAAAGCTGGAATTCGCCCGCTGCCAGTCGTGGATGCTGGCGCCGCCCCCGATCGCGTCGGAAATCCGTTGCGCGACCTCCGGCGCGCGGTCCGGGTCCTCGATGAGGACCTCGAGGTTCGAGACGGCGTTGGGCATGCGGAAATAGGTCTGCGCCGCCGAAAGCGGCATAAAGACGAAGCTTGAATCGTACTCGTACATCCCGACGAGGAAGGTCGCGACGATACGATAGGACCGCAACCGCGGAACGGTCCCGAAGACGGTGACATTTCCTTGCGGCGCGATGATCGTAACCCGGTCACCCACGCTCAGACCCAGGGCGCCCGCGAGGCGCGCGCCGATCACGACCGCGTCGTCGGTCGCGAATTCGGCAAGCGATCCGTCGCTCAGGTTGTCGGCGACGATAGCGCGCCGCGCCAGGTCCGCAGGCCGCATACCGCGGACGACGGCGCCGCGGGCGACGCCGCGCGCGGTGACCATCACCTGACCCTCGATGATCGGCGCGACCGAGACGACACCGGGAACCAGCCGCGCCTGTCCCGCGAGCGGGTCGAAATCAGTCAAGACACTGACAGTCCCGTAAATATTCAGATGCCCGTTCAGGCCCAGGATCCGGTCCAGAAGCTGCTGGCGGAAGCCGTTCATGACCGCCATGACGATGATCAGCGTGGCGACCCCGAGCGCGATCCCGAGAAGAGAGAACCAAGCGATGACGGAGATCAGGCCTTCGCGGCGGCGCGCCCGCAAATAGCGCATCGCCACCATCCATTCGAAGGTGGAGACCATGACGGCGAGAAACTCAGTCGGCGACGCGGTTGAGGGCGGAATCGATGGTCATTTCCTCGCTTTCGCCGGTCTTGCGCGATTTTATCTCGACGGTTCCGTTCTTGACCCCACGCGGCCCCACCACGATCTGGCAGGGAAGACCGACCAGGTCCATATCGGCGAACTTGACGCCGGCGCGTTCGTCGCGGTCGTCGTAGAGGGCGTCGGATCCGAGCGCGCGATAAAGTTTTTCGCAGGTGTCGGCGCAAGCCGGATCGTCGGCCTTGAGATTGATCACTCCGTACGCGAACGGCGCGACCGGCTCGGGCCAGATGATGCCGGCCTCGTCGTGGGACGCCTCGATGATCGCGCCGACGAGCCGCGACACCCCGATCCCATAGGAGCCCATCTCGACCGCCACCTCGGCACCGTCGAGGCCGGTCACGAATGCCCCCATAGACCTCGAATACTTGGTGCCGAAATAGAAAATGTGGCCGACCTCGATGCCGCGCGCCTTGATCAAGGCCTCGCCCAGCTCTTGTTCCCGCGCCGCGTCGTGTTTGTCGTCCGTCGCGGCGTAAAGCGAGGTCCACTTGTCCACGATCGGCTGCAGATCGGAATCGTAATCCAGATCGTCGCCGGGCACCTCGAAGCCGAGCAGGTCGCGGTGGCAGAAGACGCCGGTCTCGCCGGTCTCGGCGAGGATGGCGAACTCGTGGCTCATGTCGCCGCCGATGGGCCCGCTTTCCGCCTGCATCGGGATCGCCTCGAGGCCCATGCGGTGGAAGCTACGCAAGTACGCGATGAACATCTTGTTGTAGGACCGCTTCGCGGATTCGAAGTCGATATCGAACGAGTAGCTGTCCTTCATCAGGAATTCGCGGCCCCGCATGACGCCGAACCGGGGGCGCACCTCGTCGCGGAACTTCCACTGGATATGATAGAGCAGCTTTGGCAATTCGCGGTAGCTCTTGACCGAGGCGCGGAATATCTCGGTGATCAGCTCTTCGTTCGTGGGGCCGAACAAAAGGTCGCGGTCGTGGCGGTCGCGGATACGCAGCATCTCCTTGCCGTAAT
>JASMAE010000313.1 GCA_030754475.1 Rhodospirillales bacterium | reverse complement strand
ACGCGCCGGAGGCACTTGGTTTCCTTGATGTTCCCCTTATATACCTTTTCTATTCCCCTGATGTTCGAAATGTGATAGTATTACGATAGTGATCTACGCGTGATACAACCTATGACTAGTCACCTCGCGCGAACGCGGCGTTTACGGGCGCAGGCGGGACCCGGCAGGCGGCTCCGGCGGGTCGCGGTCGCGCTCGTCCGCTCAGCCGCCGTTCTCTCCCTTCTCGGCGCGGCCGGTGTGATGACGCCGGCGCCGGGCTTCGCAGACGCGCCCGATGCCATCGACGGTCCGGTCCCGGCGACCGTCCTTCGCATCATCGATGGGGACACGATCATGGTCAGCGCGCGCGTTTGGCTGGGTCAGCGGATCGAGACCCAGGTCCGTCTCGCCGGCGCGGATGCGCCCGAACTTCGCGGACGGTGCCCGCGCGAGCGCGATTTGGCGGTCCGGGCGCGCGACTTCGCCGAGGCCCGCCTCAATGGCCGCGCCATTCTCCTGCGCGACATTCACTTCGGGAAGTACGCCGGCCGCGTGATCGCGCGGGTCGAGCTAGCCTCCGGGGACGATTTCGCCCAAGACCTGATCGCGGCCGGTTTGGCGAGAGTCTACGGCGGCGGCGCCCACGATTCGTGGTGCGCGCTCACCCGATCAGAATAACGGGCGGTCCATACTCGAATCCACGAGCCCGTGCGCCGCGCCGGCCGGATTACGTTTCCTGGCCGAAACGTTCGATGTCGTCCGGGCCCTTGCGGGTTTCCACCTTCCCCTCGCCCTGGACCATGACTCGGATTTCCTCGACCACGTCCGGGTTGGCCAGCGTCGTCACGTCGCCGACGTCGAAGGTGTTGGAGATGGCGGCCAGCACCCGGCGCATGATCTTGCCGGACCGCGTCTTCGGCATGTCGGGAACGATGTAGACGTGTTTGGGGCGCGCGATCTTGCCGATCATGCCCTCGATCGCGGTGACGATGCGCTTCTCGATCTGGTCGTCGGCCGCGATTCCCGGCTTGAGGGAGACGTACATCTCGGGCACCCGGCCCTTGACGTCGTCGGCCACCGGCACCACCGCGGCTTCGGCCACTTCGTCCACGGTCAGCGCCGCCGATTCGAGCTCCTTCGTCCCCAGCCGGTGGCCCGACACGTTGATGACGTCGTCGACGCGCCCGAGGATGCGATAGTAGCCGTCTTCGGCCAGCATCGCGCCGTCGCCCGCGAAGTACGGCCAATCGCGCCAGTCCTTGCTGTTCGGGTTCTTGCAGTACTTGGCATAGTAGGTCTCGACGAAGCGCTCGCGGTCGCCCCAGATGGTCTGGAACGCGCCCGGCCACGGATTGCGGATGCAGATGTTTCCGGCGATCTCCGAACCGGCGGGGATCTCGCTACCGTCCTCGTCGTAGATCACGGGGTGGATCCCCGGGACCGCCGGCCCGGTGCTGCCCGGCTTCATGGGATGCAGGCCGGGCGTGGTGCTGCACAGGAACCCGCCGGTCTCGGTCTGCCACCAGGTGTCGACGATGACCGCCCGGCCCTTGCCGACCACCTGGTGGTACCAGTTCCAGACCACGGGTTCGATGGGCTCGCCCACCGTCGTCATGTGCTTGAAGTGGTAGTCGTACTTCTTGGCCTCGTCGGGACTCGCCTTGCGCAGCATGCGGATCGTGGTGGGCGCGGTGTGGAAGATGTTGACGTCGAGCCGCTCGGCGATCCGCCACGCGCGCCCGGCGTCCGGGTACGTCGGAACGCCCTCGAACATGACGCTCGTCGCCGCCAGCGCGAGCGGGCCGTACACGATGTACGAGTGGCCCGTGATCCAGCCGATGTCGGCCATGCACCAGTAGACGTCCTCGGGGTGGACATCCAGGATGTACTTCGTCGTTCCCGCGACATAGGCGAGGTAGCCGCCGGTCGAGTGCTGGCAGCCCTTGGGCCGGCCCGTGGTGCCACTTGTGTACATGAGAAACAGCGGGTCTTCGGCCGACACCGGGACGGGATCGACCCGGCGTCCTCGATATTCGGCGAGGATGTCGTCGACGAAATAGTCCCGACCGTCGACCATGGGCGTCTTGGACAGGAACTCTCCGGCGTAGCGCTTCCACACCAGCACCTTGTCGACCGCCTGGCCGAGCGATTCGGCCGTCTCGACGGCGATGTCGGTGTTCGCCTTGTGGTCGATCTTCGTGCCCGAGCGCCAGTAGCCGTCGATGGTGATCAGCACCCGGCTTCCGGAATCCGCGATGCGCTCGCCGCAGGACTTGCCGCTGAAGCCGCCGAAGACCTCGGAGTGGATGACACCCAAGCGCGCGCACGCGAGCATCGTGACCGGCAATTCCGGCACCATGGGCATGTGAAGGGTCACCCGGTCTCCTTTCTTGAGACCGGCGAAATCCCGCAACAAAGCCGCAAGCTCGTTCACCCGCACATAGAGCTCGCGATAGGTGATGACGACGTGCGCCTCATCCTCGGGTTCGGGAACGTAAATAAGCGCGGCCTTGTTCTTGTGCTTCGCCAGGTGCCGGTCGACGCAGTTGTAAGACGCGTTCAACCGGCCGCCGACGAACCACTTCCAACAGGGCGCGTCCGAGGTATCCAGCATGGTGTGCCAGTAGGTGTCCCAGCTCAGAAGCTCGGCGTACTCCTTGAAGCATTCGGGAAAGTTGTCGAGGCTGAAACGTTCGAACACGCCCCAGTCGGTGAGGTTCGCCTGGCCGACGAACTCGGGCGGCGGCGGGATTTTCGCCTCTTCCTTCCAGTGGACGGCTATTTGGGATTCGCTGACCTCGCCGCCCGCGCCATCATGGGACTCGCTCATGCTCTCTCCCCCTCGGGTTCAGCTGGTAACCGCTCGATCCGTAAGGCCCGCGCCGGACGGGACGACTCGGATCCCGCCGCCCGCCTCAAAGGCGCCCTCGCGGTCTCGAAGGTATCCGCAACCGGCCCCGCCAGACAAGCGCCGGCGCAGGGCAGTCACCCCACCACAAAGACGGTCTCGCCTGTGACGCGGGTCGCGAGCGGGCGGAGGCGTGCGTCGAGGCAAGGCCCCCACACGCAAACCCCGTCTTCGATGCGGAACAGCGCCCCATGGTTCGAGCACAGAATGTGCGTGCGCTCGGCGTTCAGGAATTGGCCCGGCGTGAAATCGAGCGGCAGGTCCTGATGGGGGCACGTGTTGCGGTAGACGAACACCCGGCGCGCGCGCCTGACTGCGATCAGGGATTCGCATTGGCCCGCGATCTCGGCTTCGAGCGCCGCCGACCCGCCGTCCGCGATGTCGTCCAGCCGGCACAAAGCGCGTGGCGCCGGGCGCGCGGCCCGGCGCGCATCACCCGCGTCGTTCACGCCTCGATGCCCCCTTTCTCGCACAGCAGCCGCCAGGCGTCCGCGTCGATCGCCATGACGCTGAGGCGCGATTGGCGGACCAGCGCCAAGTGGTCCATGCGCCCGTCGCTCTTGACGTCGGCCAGCGTGACCGGGCGCGCCAACGGCTTGACGGCCTTGAAATCCACCATGCCGAAGCGCCCCGAGGCATCCGTCGGGTCCGCGTAGTACGTCTTCACCACCTCGAGCACGCCCACGACCGCGCGTTCGTCACCCGAGTGGTAGAAGAACGCGCGGTCGCCGATCTCCATCGCCTTCATGTTGTTCGCGGCCTGATGGTTGCGGACCCCGTCCCATTCGGCGACGCCCGCGGCTGCGTGCTGGTCCCACGACCACGCGCCCGGCTCCGACTTCACCAGCCAATACGCCATTGCTTCCCTCCTTTTTGCGTTGCCGGGGGTCCTGTTCTGCCGGGGGCCCCTCACGTTTCCGAAGCGCGTCCCTGGCCGGGGAGCCCCACCGTCTCCTCGCCGGAGGGGCGCGCGAGTAGCTTCCGAATTACGTCGTCCAAGGGCTCGCCCCGATTGACGACCGCGTCCACGGCGGCCGCGATGGGCATCTCGACGCCTTCGCGGCGCGCCCACGCGCTCACCGAAGACGCCGTGAACACCCCTTCGGCGACCGAGGTGCGGGCGGCCAGGATGTCGGCCAGCGCCTCGCCTCGCCCGAGCGCGACCCCGAGCGAGTAATTGCGCGACTGTATGGCGTTGCACGTCAGCGTCAGATCGCCGAGGCCGGAAAGTCCCATGAAGGTCTCGAGCCGCGCGCCCTTCGCGAGCCCGAGCCGCGCGATTTCGGCCAGCCCCCGGGTGATGAGCGCGGCCCGTGCATTGTCGCCCAGGCCTTTGCCCTCGACGATGCCGCACGCGATGGCGAGCACGTTCTTGACCGCGCCGCCGATCTCGGCGCCGATCACGTCATCGCTTCGGTAGATGCGAAAGGTGGGCGAGCCGAGCGCCGAGCCGAGGGCCGCGGCCACGTCGGCGTCCGTCGCGGCCAAAGTCACCGCGGTGGGACGCCCTTTGGCGACCTCGGTGGCGAAGCTCGGACCAGACAGCACCGCGATCGGGGCCGCGGGCAGGGTTTCGGCGATGATCTCGCTCATCAGCGCGCAGGTTTCGCGCTCGATCCCCTTGGCGCAGATCACCGCGGGCACGCCGGCGCGCCAGGCGGGCGCGAGCGCGGCCGCGCAGGCGCGCAGGAACTGGGCCGGAATCACCAGAAGAACCGCGTCCGCGTCTGCGGCCCGGGCCAAATCGCCGCTCACGGCGATCGCGGGATCGAGCGTGATGCCGGGCAGGAAGCGAGCGTTCTCGCGCCGCGCTTCGATATCGGCGACCACTTCCGGCTCGCGCGCCCACAAGCGCACGTCGCGCCCCGCCCGCCGCGCCACGACCGCCAGCGCCGTTCCCCAGGCGCCGGCGCCGACGATGCCAATTCGCTGCAAACCCGGACTCCGCTTTCCTGAACCGGCCCCCGTTATCGCCCGAGGCCGTCGGGCGGGGCAAGGGGGAGGCTTGGAGGGGGCGCTACGAAAGTTGCAGCTACCGGATCGCGCGGTGGTTATCCTGGGCCGGACGAAACGGCAATGAGGGAGGGGTGAGGATGGAAACGCGCAAGCTGGGCCGGACCGGCCTCGAGGTTTCGGCGCTCGGGTTCGGCGGCTCGCCCATCGGGACTTTGGCGGTCGCGCAGGGCACCGTCACCGAGGTGGTCAATCTGCTATTGGATTCGGGCGTCAACGTGATCGACACGGCTGCCGCCTACCACGGCTCGGAAGAGGCGCTCGGGGTTGCGGTCGGCCACCGGCGGGACGAATTCGTGCTTGTGTCCAAGTGCGGCCAGGCCTTCGACGACATCGAAGGTGCGGCGTGGTCGGCTCAAGCCATCACCCAGACCGTGGACCGGGCGCTCAAGCGGCTCGGGACCGACCATCTGGACGTGATACTTCTTCATTCGTGCGCGCTCGAGGTCCTGGAGCGCGGCGAGGCGGTCGGCGCGCTGCTGGCCGCGCGCGAGGCCGGCAAGATCCGCTTCGCCGGCTATCCTGGCGACAACGAGGCCGCGGTCTTCGCCGCCGGCTTGGACGGCATCGACGTCATCGAGACCTCTCTCAACATATGCGATCTCGCGAACTTGGATGGCGTCGTCGCGCTTGCCCGCGAACGCGGCTTGGGCGTGATCGTCAAGCGCCCCATCGCCAACGCGGCTTGGAAGGATCTCGCGGAACAGGAGGGCACGTACCAGAACTACGCCCGCGTCTATACCGAGCGGTTCCAGAAGATGGCGCTCGCGCCGACGGATCTCAGCTTCGCCGGCGAACCCGCGCAAGTGTGGCCAGAGATCGCGCTCCGCTTCACCCTGTCGCTGCCGGGCGTCTCTACCGCCATCGTCGGCACAACCAAGGCCGAAAGCGCGCGGCGCAACTTGGAAGCGGTGGCCAAGGGGCCCCTTCCGGAAACGGCCGTTCAGCTAATCCGCCAGGCTTTCTCTCGCGCCGAGGCCGCCGCCGGCGAAACTTGGGAGGGGCGGCAGTAACGCGTTATCCGTTTGGTCGGCTCCAGCCCTCATCCGCGATGGACACGGCCGGTCGTACGGCCATGAAAAGTCTTGCGGCCGCCGCCTTCGCGCGCCATGGTGGGGGCCGGATTCAACAACGGAAAGGAGGTGATCCAGTGTCTCATTGTCATTTACGGCCGTTGGCCGCCCGGGCCTGGATCGTCGCCGCCGCCAAGAGAGGCCGCTTCTGACGCGACGCGTCCCGGCCAGCAAGGCCGAGGTCTGACAATGGAAGGGTCGCCCCGAAAGGGGCGGCCCTTTTCATCGTACAGGCGGGGAACGCGGCCCTACAGGAACGGCGCAAGCTCGGGCTTGGGCGGCGGGCCGAAGATCTCTTCGAACGTGCGCGCGATGGAGAGCAGGCGCGCATCCGCGCCGCCCGGGCACATGAGCTGGAGCCCCACCGGAAGCCCGCCCGCAAGGCCGTGGATGGGGGTCGAGGAGGCGCACAGCCCAAAGTAGCTGACCGCGGGCGTGTTGGGCCAAAGGTTCGAGGGCGTGGGCGGCCGGGCCTCGGCCTCGGCGCGGCTGATTACCGGCGCCGGCACGGTGGGTCGGGTCGGCGCCACCCAGCCATCGAATCCGAGCATGCGCCGCTGAGCGATTCCGCAGAGCGCGTGGTGGCGCTTGAGAAGGCGGGCGTAGGTGTCGGCCGAAACGTCCAAGCCGGCGTCGCCGCGGGCCGCCACCAGCGGGTCCATCTCGGCGCGGTGGGCGAGGAAGCGTTCGCGCCCCAGGGAAGCGATCATCTCGATGGGCAGGAAGTCGACGAAGGACTCCACGACCTCGGCCGCCTCGGGCAGCTCGAGAGGCACGATCTCGGCTCCGGCGGCGGCAAGGCGGGCGAGCGCCTCCGTCATCGTCCGCTCCACATGCGCGTCCAGGCCTTCGAAGAAGAGCCGCGATGGTCGGCCCAGGCGCAGGCCCCGCGCCGGTGGCGGTACCGGCACCGGGGTCCCGGTGAGGCCCGAGAAGATGGCGGCCGCGTCGGCCGCAGTCCGGGTGAGCGGCCCCAGCGTGTCGAGGGTCGGAACCAGGGGGTAGACGCCGTCGGTGGGCCACAGTCCCTTGGTGGTCTTGAGCCCGAAGACGCCGCAATGGGCGGCCGGCCCGCGCACCGAGCCGGTGGTGTCGGAGCCAACGGCGAAGCCGCAAAGCCCGGCCGCCATCGCCACGCCCGAGCCGCTCGACGATCCCGAGGGCTCGCGCTGGGTCTCGGCGTCCCAGGGGTTCCACGGCGTGCCGCGGACGTAGTTGATGCCGGTGCCGCCGGCGGCGAACTCCACCGTCTTGACCTTGCCGAGGATGACACAGCCGGCGTGCCTCAAGGACCGCACGAACGCGCCCTCTCCCCCGATCAAGTCGGCGACGTCGACGGTGGAGCCGGCGGTGGTCGGCATGCCATTTGTGGCGATGATGTCCTTGACGGCCACCGGCACCCCCATCAAGGGGCCGAGATCGATGCCCGCCGCCAACAACGCGTCCAGCGCCCCGGCGGCGGCCCGCGCTGGCGCGGTGGCGACGTGCTCGAAAGCCCCAAGCCGCCCATCAAGGGCGGCGATCCGCTCGAGATAGGCCTCGACGGCGGCGGCGATGGTGATCTCGCCGCGCCGGATGCGGACCGCGAAGCCGGCGATGCCGCCCGCCGCCATGGGATCGGGCACCAGTGCCGCCATCGCAGGCGTCTCCCCCCTTCGCCAATGGCGCGCATTCGGCGCCGGATCCCGGTTATCGCCCGGGGCGCGCGGCCGGGCAAGCGGCGTCGCGAAAAGTGCGCCCGCGCGTCACAAATTGGTGATGACGCCAGAGGCCGCCCCCCAGTCGGAGATCGAAATCCGTCCCCGGTCCGGCGTAGACTGGACCGTTATCCACGTGCGTGGAGTCGCACCGGCCCGGGGTGCGGGCTGAAGCCGATCAAACGGACAATGCGCTGGGGCGCCGGGCATTCCGGCGCGGCGGACGGAGGAGGAGGAACCCATGCGATTTTGCATCGATGCGGTGGACGCCCACACCCAAGGCCAGCACGGTCGCGTCGTGCTGGGCGGCATAGGCGTCCTTGATGCGCCGGGGG
Organism: Rhodospirillales bacterium; assembly: GCA_030754475.1. GTDB lineage: Bacteria > Pseudomonadota > Alphaproteobacteria > Rhodospirillales > JASLLV01 > JASLLV01. The sequence goes on along the minus strand of JASMAE010000313.1, from coordinate 1,347 downwards.
CGACCATGTTCGAGAAGATGAAACACTTCGAGCAGAAGGCCGACTGGTTCCGCCGCTGGATGTTGCGCGAACCGCGCGGCAACCCGCAGTGCTGCGTCAACGTGGTGCTGCCGCCGACGACACCCGAGGTCGACGCCGGCTTCGTGATCATGGAGCAGCAGCAGTACTACGCCGCCATGTCGGGGACCAACACCATCATCGTCGCGACCGTGCTGTTGGAGACGGGCGTGTTGCCCATGGTCGAGCCGGTGACGGAACTGATCCTGGAGCCACCGGCCGGACTGATCCGGGTCCGCGCGCATTGCGAGGGCGGGCGGGTGCGGCTGGTGGAGTTCCAGAACGTGCCCTCGTTCGTGACCGGGCTCGACGAGGTGATTACCGTCGAGGGCCACGGCGAGGTCACGGTGGACGTCGCCTTCGGGGGCATGGCCAAGGTGCTGATCGACGTGCGCCAACTCGGGCTTGAAATCGCACCCGAGCACGGCTACGCGCTCCGCGAGGCGGCCCTCGCCGTCGCCGCGGCAGCGAACGAGCAGATCGGGTTCCGCCACCCGCTGAACTCCGAGTTGAATACGATCGAGAGCGCGGTCCTGTACGAGCCGCCCAGCCAGCCGGGACGCAACATTCGTCAGACGACGGTCAACATCGGCGCCCAGATGGACCGGACCCCGGCCGGAACGGGAGCCTCGGCGATGGCGGCGGTCCTATACGAAAAGGGGCGGGTCGGGCTCGACGAGCCCTTCCAGATCGAGGGCATGTTCCAAAACCCCTTCCAATGCCGGATCATAGACGAAGTCGCGGTCGGCGAGTTGAGGGGAATCGTGCCCGAGATCGGCGGGCGGGCTTGGATCACGGCGTATGCCAAGTACGTACTGATGGAGGACGACCCGTTCCCCGAGGGCTTCATCGTCGGTGATCTCTGGCCGATGGCCAACGTCGGATCGAGCGCGGCCAAGCTGGCGGCGGCGGTACGATAGGGCACGATTTCGCCGCTGACACGCCGGAACCGCGCCTCGCGGGCGGTTGTCGAGGGCGCGTCCGGTGCGCGCGCGGGTGCGGCCGCGATTCCCCGCCGGGCTATTTGATCTCGATCTCGAGGAATGCGTATTCCTGGTCGCTGGCGCTGAACACGTCGTGTTCGACGCCGGCATTTCCGAAATGCGCCTCTCCGCTGGGGCGTTCGCTGATCGTCTCTTGCCCGTCCGGGCCGACGATGTGGAGCTTGCCCGAGTTCAGCGGCACGGCGACGTAATCGTACGCGTGCCGGTGATACCCGGTTGTCGAGCCCGGCGCCAACCTCCACTCGGTGACACGGACCCTGTCGTTGTCGATTTGGACCGTCGATTT
>JASMAE010000312.1 GCA_030754475.1 Rhodospirillales bacterium | reverse complement strand
TCCTGTTCCGCCACCTGTTGCCCAACTGCATGCCGCCCCTGATCGTCATCGGCACGGTGCAAGTGGCGAACGCAATCTCGCTCGAGGCGACGCTGTCCTTCCTCGGCCTCGGGCTGCCGCCGACCGAGCCGTCGCTCGGCTTGCTGATCGCCAACGGCTTCGACTACATGCTGAGCGGCGACTACTGGATCAGCTTCTATCCCGGGATCGCGCTTCTCGTCACCATCATGAGCATCAATCTGATGGGCGATCAGCTCCGCGACGTCTTGAACCCCAGGCTGCAAAGATAGCCGGGAATTGCGCGCGGACCAGGCTCGGGGCACGGATCGGGCGTGCGGACGCATTGCCGCATCGGTTATGATAGACCACCCTTGGCGCCGGTCGCCGGCACCTGGACCAGATCGCGGACGGTTGGAATCGCCTGTGGCGATCCACCGATCCGCTCTAGCAACCGAGGATCCGCGATGAGAACCGATCCCGTCCTTCTGGAAATCCTTGCGAACAAGTCGGTGGCCGCGGCGATCGAGATGGCGACGACGCTGCAGCGCACCGCCCGGACCATATTCGTCAAGGAGGCCGCGGACTTTGCCTGCGCCCTGGTCGGCGTCGACGGCCGGGTCTTCGCCCACCCGCCGGCCATGGGCGTCGGCCTGTTCGTCGACATGGACGCGACGGCGACCATCGAGGCGATTCCGGACCTGGAGCCGGGTGACGTGATCCTGACCAACGATCCTTGGGATTCGGGCTCGCTGGTCACCCACCTTCCGGACTTGACGCTTGTCCAACCCTATTTCCACGACGACCGGATCGTCGCCTACGGTTGGGCCTTCATCCACTCCACCGACATCGGCGGCATCACGCCCGGCAGCGTTTCACCGATCCACACCGACGTCTATCAGGAGGGAATCCGGATCCCTCCCGTGAAGCTCGTCCGGCGCGGCGAGACCAACGCGGACATAATGAACTTCATCAAGGCCAACTGCCGCATCCCGGTCGAGAACGAAGGCGACATCTTGGCGATGCTGGCCGGCTTGCGTACGGGCGAGCAGCGGGTCGCCGGCATCATCGATAGCCACGGCGTCGAAGTCTTCCTCGCCGGCCAGGAAGACCTGCTGGATTATTCCGAGGCCAAGGCACGGGCGGTGTTCCGCCGCATTCCCGACGGAACCTACGAGTTCTGGAACTATATGGACGACGACCTCCTCACCACGATCCCAGTGCGCGTTCGGGCCAAGATGACCGTCGAAGATGGCCGCATTCACGTCGACGTGACCGGCACCGATCCACAGGTGCGCGCCGCGTACAACATCTGCGCCATGGATCGCATGCACGAATGGCTGACATTGCGGTTCATCTCGTTCGTCTACACGTACGATCCCACCATTATTCTGAACCACGGCGTCTTCCGCCCGATCACGATGACCAACCCCCGCGGCACCGTCTTGAACGCCGATTTCCCAGGGGCCGTGGCCCATCGCGACATTCCGGCGCGGCGGTTCAACACGGCGCTGACCGGCGCGTTCTTAAAAGCGGTGCCCGATCTGATGGCGGCGCCGTCGGCGGGTGCGGCCTGGTCTTTCGTCATCGCCGAATACGCCGACGAGTCGTCGTCCGAGCGCAAGGTCGGAATGATCGAGCCCATGCGCGGTGGGACGGGGGCTTTCAAAGGTGGCGACGGCTGCGACGCCCGCGACAACACGATGTCGAACATGAGCAACCATCCGGTCGAGTTCGTCGAGGCGGACCACGGGGTGATCGTAAGGGCTTACGACGTGCGTCCCGATTCGGGTGGCCCGGGCCGCTGGCGTGGCGGTGTCGGACAGATGGTGAAAGTAGAGATCATGCGCGACGGCACATTGATCATGGGCCGCAGCATGGAATGGCTGCGGTTCGTCCCCTGGGGCACCCAGGGGGGCAGGCCGTCGCTTCCTTTCCGCATCATCATCAACGAAGGATGCGCTGAAGAGCGAATCCTCGGCAAGTTCGACCGCACCATCGTCAACGCGGGCGACACCGTCACCGTGCTGCAGCCCGGCGGCGGCGGTTACGGCGACCCGTATTTGCGCGAGTCCGAGAAGGTGCTGCGCGACGAGCGACAGGGATTCGTCACCCGCGATGGCGCGGCCCGCGACTACGGGGTCGTGATCGCCGACGACGGACTCGACCGCGAAGCGACCAAAGCGTTGCGCAAGAGCCGACCCAAAGACAACGTACACGCCGAGTTCGACTTTGGGCCCGAGCGCGAAGCCTGGGAGGCGGTTTTTGACGACGAGACCATGAATGCGCTGAACGTGCGCCTGTTCGCATTGCCGGCGTCGGTTCGTTGGCAGACCCGGCGCCGGATCTTCGAGACTGCGGTCCCGAACCTGTCGCGGGCGGCCGAGGGACCGCCGCTCGACGAAGTGATGAGCAATCCGAACGCGATCCGCGCCCGCTTCGAAGCCGCCGTCGCCGAATTCCTCGGCGAGAAGGTCGAAC
>JASMAE010000311.1 GCA_030754475.1 Rhodospirillales bacterium | reverse complement strand
GGCGTCGCGAACCCGATACCGTGCGAGCCCCCGCTCTGGGAGACAATGGCCGTGTTGATGCCGACCAGATTGCCGTCCATGCTGACGAGCGCGCCGCCCGAATTGCCCGGATTGATTGCGGCGTCGGTCTGGATGAAGAAGCTCAGGTTAGAAACGCCGATTTGCGTCCGCGCCAGGGCCGAAACGATCCCGCTCGTCACCGTCTGGCCGACGCCGAACGGATTGCCGATGGCGAGCACCAGATCGCCCACCTCGAGCTCATCGGAATTCTCGAACTGCATGAACGGAAACTCGTCGTCCCCATCAAGAACCCTCAGCACGGCGAGGTCGGTGCGCTCGTCGGTCACCACGACGCTTGCCTCGAACTCGCGCCGATCGTTGAGGATCACCTTGATCTCGTCGGCGCCCTCGATCACGTGGTTGTTGGTGATGATCAGGCCGTCGGCGCGAACGATGACGCCGGAACCAAGCGAGTTTTGGACGCGTTCGCGCTGGCGGTCGAGTCCGAAACCCTCGCCGAAGAACCGGCGGAAGAAGGGATCGTCGAATAGCGGTACGATCTGGCGGGTCCGTCGGACCCGGCGCGTGTAGATGTTGACGACCGCCGGCGCCGCCTTTCGGACCAAAGGCGCGAACGAGAGCCGAACCGCGTCGCGGGATTCAGGAACCTGCCGCTCGGCCGCGCTGGCCGAAAGCGTCAGCGCGCCGGCCAACGCAAGCCCGACCGCGACGCTCGCGAAGCCAAGCCGGCTCCACCAGAACGCGGTCCTCGTCTTTTCTATCCGTTTCATCGCGCGAAAATTAGGTGCGGCGCAGCACGAAAGACGGCGCGAGCCACGAAGACGCGGTTATTCGGCCTCGACCATCTCGCCTTCCGACTCGGCCTCGGTCCGCGCCCTGTCTTCGGCGCCCTTGGCTGCCTCGTCGCGGTCGACCAGTTCGATGATCGCCATGGGTGCGCTGTCGCCGTAGCGGAATCCGGCCTTGAGCACGCGCGTATAGCCGCCCTGGCGTTCGCGATACCGCTCGGCAAGCGTGTCGAACAGCTTAGCGACCATACGGTCGTCGCCGAGCACCGCAGCGGCGCGGCGGCGCGAATGCAGGTTCCCGCGCTTGCCCAAGGTGATGATTCGGTCGGCAAAGCGCCGCAATTCCTTTGCCTTGGGCAATGTCGTCTTGATCTGCTCGTGAGTCAGCAGCGCCACCGCCAAGTTCGACAAAGTCGCCTTGCGGTGACTCGACGTCCGGTTCAGTTTTCGTCCCTGTAGGCGGTGACGCATTGGAAGCCCTTTCCCCGAACTCGACCCAGACGGGCCTTCGTTAATACGGCTCGTCGAATTTCTTAGCCAGTTCCTCGATGTTCTCGGGCGGCCAGTCGAGGACCTCGATCCCCAGTTGCAGACTCATCTGCGTAAGCACTTCCTTGATTTCGTTCAAGGATTTACGTCCGAAATTGGGGGTCCGCAGCATTTCGGCCTCGGTCTTCTGGACCAGATCGCCGATGTAGATGATGTTGTCGTTCTTCAGGCAGTTCGCGGACCGTACCGATAGCTCGAGCTCGTCCACCTTGCGCAGCAGATGGCGGTTGAAAGGCAAATCCTCCCCCCGCTCGTGCTCGCGCGCCGCTTGCGGCTCCTCGAAGTTGATGAAGAGCTGAAGCTGGTCCTGCAGGATCCGGGCCGCCAACGCGACCGAGTCCTCGGGCGTAACCGAACCGTCGGTCGTCAATTCGAGCGACAGCTTGTCATAGTCCGTCACCTGGCCGACGCGGGTGTTGTCGACCTTGTACGAGACCCGCCGGACGGGTGAAAACACGGCATCGACGGGGATCAGGCCGATGGGCGCGTCCTCGCTGCGGCTTTGGCTCGCCGGTACATAACCTTTCCCGAGCTCCACCGTCAGCTCCATGGAGATCTTCGCATCCTGGTCGAGTGTGCAAATGACGAGATCGGGATCCATGATCTCGATATCGTGGCCGGTCTCCAGCGCGCTGGCCTTAACCTCGCCCGGCCCCTCCACCTTCAGGGTCATGCGCTTCGGTCCCTGGCTTCCCATGCGCAGGCCGAGGGACTTGATGTTGAGGATGACGTCGGTCACGTCCTCGCGGACGCCGGGAATGGACGAGAACTCGTGCAAAACGCCGTCGATCTGCACCGACGTCACCGCCGCGCCCTGAAGCGAGGACAGAAGGATGCGGCGGAGCGCATTGCCCAAGGTGAGGCCAAAGCCCCGTTCGAGCGGCTCGGCGACAATCGTCGCGTGGCGTCCGGCGTCGATGCCGGGGACCACGTCCAGTTTTGTGGGTTTGATCAATTCCTGCCAATTTCTGTGAATCACGGGCGCGACCTCTGGTTGATCACGTGACATGGGGACCCTGATAAAGAAGGGGTCCGGACTTCGTGCCCCGAACGGGGCAAACTCAGATCGTCGGGTAAACGTCCCTGGCCGGCCTAGACGCGACGGCGTTTGCGCGCGCGGCAGCCGTTATGGGGTATCGGTGTTACGTCGCGGATCGAGGTAATGGTGAATCCCACCGCTTGCAATGCCCGCAACGCGGATTCGCGACCGGAGCCGGGACCCTTGATCTGCACTTCCAACGTCGTCATCCCGTGCTCCATGGCTTTGCGGCCCGCACTCTCGGCCGCCACCTGGCTCGCGTACGGCGTCGATTTGCGCGAGCCCTTGAACCCCAAGCTACCCGACGACGACCAGGCGATTGTGTTGCCTTGCGCGTCGGTGATGGTAATCTTGGTGTTGTTGAACGTCGCGCTGACATGCGCGACGCCCGATGCGATATTTTTGCGTTCGCGCCGTCGCGGGCGCTGAGTCGTACTTCGTGCCATCGCCCTTCCCGACTGCCCCGCTTAACCTTTAATGGCCTTTTTCCTGCCGGCGATCGGCCTGGCGGGACCCTTGCGGGTTCGGGCGTTGGTGTGGGTTCTCTGGCCGTGCACCGGCAAACCGCGCCGATGCCGCAAGCCTCGGTAGCATCCGAGGTCCATCAAGCGCTTGACGTTCATCGCCACCTCGCGACGCAGATCGCCTTCCACTTGGTATCCCCGGTCGATCGCCTCGCGGATTCCAATGACCTCTTGCTCCGTAAGCTCGCTCACCCGCCGCTCGCGGGGGATGCCAACCTCACGGCAGATCTTGGACGCCTTGGTGCGACCGATCCCGTAGATATACGTCAACGCAATCTCGGTGCGCTTCTGAGTCGGAATATTGACACCAGCAATACGTGCCAAAGCCAGCTCTCCTAGACCTTGGATTCAAACAAGGGGTTTGCTACCAATCGGTGGAAGGCGCCGATTATAGGCCCAACACGATTCGAGTCAACCAACCGAAAATGCGAGGACGTCTTCCAACTGTCGGGTGACGTCGTCCAGATCGGCCATTCCGATCACGCGGTTCAACAGGCTCTTCGCCTCGTAATGGGCGATGATTGGTTCGGTCAGCGCGTGGTATTCCTCGATACGCGCGCGAACCGTTTGCGGAAGGTCGTCGGCGCGGCGGCTGAATCGGGTGCCCCCGCACGCGTCGCAGGCCCCTTCGATCTTAGGCTTCTTGAACGTGTCATGGTAACCGGCCCCGCAACTTTCGCAGGTGAACCGCCCGACGATTCGTTCGACGATCGCGTCGTCGTCC
>JASMAE010000310.1 GCA_030754475.1 Rhodospirillales bacterium | reverse complement strand
GCAGATTCACGCGGTCGGCGAATCACGGTTAAGCGATTCTGACCGACCACGATCTGGTCGAGGGGAATCTGCTCGCGAGACTGGCGTAAGCGAGCCCGTTCAATGCGGCGAGTCCGCCTGCGAGAACGAAGGAGTCGTGCGCCGCCATCTCGTCGGGCGCGCTTAGAGGTTAGGATGGATCGGGGCCGTCGGTACGTTGCGCGTATCGAAGTCGATGAACGCGATGAGCAGTTGCGTTCCGAGAATGACGGGAAGTGCCGCGAGCACTACCGTTCCCGCGGTCGCCGGCACGCCCGTGACCACGCTCTCGCGCCATTGGGTCGCGCCGAAGATGACGCCGAACAGGAAGAGGAGACTTCCCAATACGAACTCGACCGAGGCGACGTTGAAGTTGCGAAGAAAGTAGGTATAGAGAATTCGCTTGGCCGTGTTCACGAAGTGCCGGGCCGCGAATTCGAGCACCGCCTTGCGGATGTCGAGCGTGCTCTTTTCGGTGCCATAGCGCGCCGGCATGGGCATCTCTGCGACGGTGGCACGTAGGATGTTGAGGCGGAACAGCATGTCCGATTCGAAGAAGAACCCGTTCGCGATCCTCTCGAACGGCAGCCGGGCGGCGACTTTGGCGTGAATCGCGGTGAAGCCATTGGTGGGGTCGAAGACGTTCCAATACCCGCTTGAGACCTTGGACGCGAACGACAGCACAAGATTGCCCACGATCCGCAAAAACGGCATCTGCCCAAGCCCTTGCAGGTCGTGGAACCGGTTGCCTTTGACGTAGTCGGCTTCGCCCTTGACGATGGGGTCGATGAGTTGCGGGATGAACGCAGGGTCCATCTGGCCGTCGCCGTCGAGCTTGATGATGACGTCGGCGCCGGCTTCGATGGCGCGCTCGTAACCCGTCAACGTGGCCCCACCGACCCCGCGATTGCGGTCGTGGGTGACCACCTGGACGCGCTTGTCCTTGCAGGACCCCTTGACGAGGGCGCCAGTGCCGTCGGGGCAGGCGTCGTCGATGACGAATATGTGGCGGACATCGGCGCCGATTCCGGCCAGGACATCGAGGACGTTGTTCGCTTCGCGGTAGCAGGGAACGACCACCGCTACGATCGGCCCGGAAGCGGACTTTCGTGCTTGCTTCACGCCGGATTCTCTTGGTCGCGACATCGATGAAACCTCCGCGGCGGCCCATTTGCGGCGCGCGCGGCGGCGGCGACCATAGCGGGCGGACTTGGCCTCGGCAAGGGGACCCAAGGGTCCGGTTCACCTCGCGAATCCGGTGTCGGCTGGGTGCCCCGCAACAGACCCGCGACCCGGCAAACGCGCTCGTCACAGGATGTGATTCCATGTACGCTTTGCCCGCATCGGTAATGCCGGTGCACGCAAAATTGGAGGAATGGCCACTGTCGGACGAGGGCGGACAAAGTTTGGCGAGCATCGATCTGCTGGCGGTACTCGCCGCCCGGGAGCGCCAAGCGATCGAGCAGAACTGCAGTTGGAAGCGTTACGACACGCACGAGCAGATCATCGATCGCCAGAGCGAGACCAGCGACGTATGCTTCGTGGTCGAAGGCAACGTCCGGATCGTCAACTATTCCCTTTCAGGCCGAGAGATCACGCTGGACGACCTTGACGCCGGCGCATTTTTCGGCGAACTGTCGGCCCTCGACGGCCGCCCGCGCTCGGCGGGCGTGATGGCGTTGACGAACACCCTGATCGCGTCGCTGGCGCCGAACATGTTCCTCGAAGTTCTCGCCAAGCACCCCGAAATCGCGCTCAAGTTTATGACCCATTTGGCCCTCGTGGTACGGAACGCCACCGACCGCATCATGGACCTCAGCACGCTGGCGGCCAACAACCGGGTGCAAGCGGACCTGTTGCGCCAAGCGCGCAGCAACATGAACGACGGAGGCGAATCCGTGATCAAGCCGATCCCCATGCACGCCGACATTGCAAGCCGCGTCAGCACCACGCGCGAGACCGTTGCCCGGGTTCTCAGCGACTTAGCCCGCGAAGGCATCGTTCGCCGGACCAAGGACTCGCTCGTCATCACCGACATCGATCGCCTGACCCACATGGTCGAGCTGGTCCGCGGCGAATAGCGAGCTTCGGTTCGTATCGCGGGCTCCCGGACCGACCGCCCACCGATCAATTCGTTGCCCGTGCCCAGGCGTCATGTGGCAGCCGTCACGTTCCGAGATCACCATATCGATACATTAATGAACGACTTCCGGCCCATCGTACGAGGTCGGGCGCGGAATTCGGCGACGGGGATTGCAGTCACGGCGAGCGTACGACCCTTCGCGAAGGCTCTCACGCAGATCATTTTCACGTTGGACATTTTCGTGACGTTCTATCCCGCCGCGGGCAGGGTCTTGTGACCGCGGGCCAGAGCCGTGATGCGCGATCCGATCCGACGGCACCGCGGCGCGGAATGTTTGAATGGGTGCCGCCTTCGCCTATATGAAGAACTGTCGAGGCGACTCGGCATAGGTGGTCATTGCAGATGGCGTGCTGGCCGCATCCGCAGGAAATTGATCTCCCCGCAGCGCCCCATCGCGAGCCGCGCGCCGCAGTGAACGGAACCCGAGGTTCGAACCCAATGACCAAGACCGTCCTGATCGCCGAGGACAACGACCTCAACCTGAAGCTCTTCAACGATCTACTGCAGGTCCGCGGTTACCGGACGATCCTTGTGCGCGACGGCACCAAGGTCGTCGAGACGTTGCGCGAGAGCCGGGCCGATTTGGTGTTGATGGACATCCAGCTTCCGGGAATCTCGGGCCTCGACATCACGAAGCTCATCAAGGCGGACGAGCATCTGAAGAACATCCCGATCATCGCCGTTACCGCCTTCGCCATGAAGGGCGACGAGCAGAAGATCCTCGACGTGGGTTGCGACGCCTATATCTCGAAGCCGATCACCGTCCCGACGTTCATGGACGTGGTGACAAAATTCCTCGGTTAGAGATTGGCGGGGATGCCTCGACCGGGGCTCGGCCCGCCGTTTTCGAAGACGGGAGATCGGGCGTGCGCTCGCGCTTGCAATCCCCAAACGCGAGTGATTCGTAAGTCTTGAGCCGGAGAAACGCCGTCCGCAGCCCTACTTGATCCTGGCTTCCTTGAAGAGCACGTGCTTCCGCACGACGGGATCGTACTTGCGGAACTCGAGCTTTTCGGTCTTGGTCCGGGGGTTCTTCTTGGTGACGTAGTAAAA
>JASMAE010000309.1 GCA_030754475.1 Rhodospirillales bacterium | reverse complement strand
CCTCAACGCCTATACCTCGCACGAGCACACGGCGTATTATGCCAAGATCCTCAAGGAGGACCTGGGACTCGCCGTCGATATCATCGCCGACATTCTCCAGAACGCGGTGTTCGATTCGGAAGAGCTGGCGCGCGAACGTGCGGTGATTGTGCAAGAGATTCGCCACGCCAGCGATACGCCGGACGATTGCGTCTTCGATCACTTTCAGCAGACGGCGTTTCCCGACCAGGGCATCGGGCGCCCCGTGATGGGGACCGAGGCGCTCGTGCAGTCGATGGACCGGGATACGCTCGTCAACTTCCTGCACGGCCATTATTCGGCCCCGCGCATGGTGGTGGCCGGCGCCGGCAACGTCGACCACGACGCGCTGGTCGCGCTTGTCGACGAGGCGTTTGCCGCTTCGACTGGTACGGACGGCGGCGGCGGCGAGGCCCCACGGTACGGGGGTGGTGAATTTCGCGAGACCCGGCCCATCGAGCAGGTTCACCAGGTCCTGGGCTTCGAGGGTGTCGGCTACCGCGATCCGGACTTCTATGCGCTCGCGGTGTTCTCGACCCTGTTCGGCGGCGGCATGTCGTCGCGCCTCTTTCAGGAAATCCGTGAGAAGCGCGGGTTGGCCTACAGCGTCTTTTCGTTTTCGTCGGCGTTTATCGATTGCGGCCTTTTCGGGATTTACGCCGGCACCGGCGAGGCGCAAGCGGCCGAAGTGCTGGGGCTGGTGACGGACGAACTTCGGGCTGCGTGCGATCGCGTGGGCGCCGACGAGGTAGCGCGCGCCCGCGCGCAAATCAAGGCCAGCATCCTGATGTCGCTCGAGAGCACGTCGGCGCGGTGCGAACAGCTGGCGCGCCAGCTGATGGTGTTTGGGCGGCCGATCTCGATTGCCGAGACCATCGAGCACGTCGAGGCCGTGGACGCGGACGCTGTTACGCGCATCGCCCGGCGGATCGCGGCTAGCCCGCCGACCCTGGCCGTTCTGGGGCCCGACAACGGGTTGCCGTCGGTGGATATGGTGGTCGAACGACTGAATTGAGCGGCGCTGCGGCGCTCAAGCGTGGCCCACGTCGCCCGAAAGCATACGCGGATCGATACCCATCTTCGCCAACGCCTGATCCCACTTGGTATCCGGCTTGAGGCCGAACACCAGCTCGTTGTCGGGAACGACGCTGAGCCAGCCGTTGGCCTTCATCTCTTCGTCGAGCTGCCCCGGCGACCAGCCCGCGTAGCCGAGCGCGAGCAGGCTGCGCGTGGGCCCGTCGCCGACGGCGATGGCCTTGAGGATATCGACCGTGGCGGTCAGCGCGGTGTCTTCGTCGACGACCAGGGTCGCCTCCTTGACGTAATCCGCCGAATGCAGGACGAAGCCGCGGCCCGATTCGACCGGGCCGCCGAAATGGACGTTGATGGGGTCGCGCAGCCCCTTGGTCTCGATTCCGAGCTGCTCGAGAAGGTCGGGAAAGGTCAGCGAGTCCAGCACCTGGTTGATGACGAGGCCCATCGCGCCTTCGTCGTTGTGGGCGCACATGTAGATGACGGATCTGGCGAACCGCGGGTCCTGCATTCCCGGCATGGCGACCAGGAGCTGGCCCGCCAGGTACGTACCCGCGTCTTCGGTACACTGCATCGTGCCACCGCCTCCTTCACGTCCATTCGAATCGGGCCGTTCGGCCGCGAATCGCGGAGCCCATTTTGGCATATCGACGGGCCGCGAACAAAGTGCCGATTGTCCGTTCCGGGATGCGAGAGCACTATCCGACCCGATTCGCCGCCATCAATTTGATTCGATGTAGCCCGATAGTGCTCTGGCGCTTTATCCGCTTGGTCGGTGCGATTCCACGCAAGTGGATAACGGTCTCGGACTCGGTTTCGCCGGGCGCGGCGGTAAAACCTCCGTGATCGTCGCGCAAGCGGCGGAAACGAAGCCTCGAATCGGCTATGATGGCGCCGCTCCGCGGGTCGCGGGCAAGGCGCGCGCGCATGATCGGCAAACTCGGCGTGAGATGAATGGCTCGCTTTCGCATCAAACGGGCGGCAACGCTTGTCCTGGCACTTGCGGCGGTGCCGGTCCAGGCCGCGACCCCCGCGTTCGCGACCGAATCGCCCTGGGTCGAGACCGACCAAACGGCGGTTCGCTTGATCTCGGCAGCCGCGACGACGGGAGCGTCCGAGGTGGTCGCGCTGGGGCTTCAGTTCCGCTTGAAGGAAGGCTGGAAGATCTATTGGCGCACCCCCGGCGACGCCGGCTTCCCGCCCCAGCTCGATTTCTCGGGCTCGTCCAACCTCGCCGGCGCGCGCCTGTCCTGGCCGGCGCCGGTTCGCTTCTCGGTCTTGGGCCTCGAGACCCTCGGCTACAAGGACGAAGTGGTGCTACCGATCGCGGCGCGGCTCGACAAAACCGGCGAGGCGTTGGCCATCGACACGCGGCTCCGGTATTTGACGTGCAGCGACATCTGCATCCCTTACGAGACCCGGCTGCGGCTCGACGTTCCTTCGGGCACCCTTGGCCCCAGCCGACACGCCCATCTCATTAACCGATTCGCCGCGCGGGTCCCGGCGGACGGCTCGGTTTACGGGCTCACCATCGAGTCGGCCGAGGCGTCGGGAGCGGCGTCGCAACCCGTGCTCAGGGTTTCGGCCACGGCGAGCGAACCGTTCGAAAGGCCCGACCTCTATGTCGAGGGGCCGCCGGAGCTGGCCTTCTCCGCGCCCCGTCTTGGATTGAGCGAAGGGGGGCGGCGGGCGCATCTCGAGGTCTCCGTGTACGGAATCGAAGATCTGGATGGCGCTCTTCCGGGCAAGCGGCTCACATTGACCCTGGTGGACGGGGCGCGCACGGCGGAGCGGACGCTTTCGGTCGCGGCGGCGCGCGGTTTCGGACTCGAAGGCTCGCTCGCGTTCGTCCTCGCGCTCGCTGTTCTCGGCGGATTGATACTCAACCTCATGCCGTGTGTGCTTCCGGTGTTGTCCATCAAGTTGATGGGCGTGATCGGGCACGGGGGCGGAGAACGCGCGCGGGTGCGGGCCAGTTTTCTCGCGTCCGCAGCCGGCATCGAGTTCGCATTCCTGGTGCTGGCCGGCGCCCTGGTGGCGCTGCGTTCGGCGGGACTGGCCGTGGGCTGGGGAATCCAGTTCCAGTATCCGTGGTTCCTGATTTTCATGACCCTCGTGGTCACGTTGTTCGCGTGCAACTTGTGGGGTTTCCTTGCGCTCTCTCTTCCCGGCGGGCTCGCCGAGCGCTTGGCGCGGTTGGGAGGCGGCGCGGATGGGAAAGCTGCCACCTCGTCGCTCGGCGGAAGTTTCCTCGCGGGCGCCTTCGCGACCCTGTTGGCAACGCCGTGCTCGGCGCCGTTTCTGGGGACCGCGGTCGGGTTTGCCCTGTCCCGGGGACCGGCCGACATCGTGGCGATCTTCGCCGCCCTCGGGCTCGGTTTAGCGCTACCCTATCTCGCAGTAGCCGCCGTTCCCGCGATGGCGACGCGGCTTCCCAAGCCGGGCCCCTGGATGGTGGTGTTGCGGCGGCTTCTCGGTGTTGCGCTCGCGGCGACGGCGCTGTGGCTGCTGAGTGTTCTCGAGGCGCAAGCGGGTTGGCCGGCGGCGCTCGCCGCCGGCGCGGCCGCGCTCGGGGTCGGTGTGATCCTCTACGTCCGTCATGGGGCCCAGCGCCGGACCCGCGCGGTGGCGAGCGCGGCGGTGATCGTGGTCGCCGTCGTGGCCTTCGCGGTTCCCCCGTATCTGGAGGATTCGCGTGCGCCCCGCGCGAAGGAGGTCGCCGATCCGCGTATCCAAGCGCTTTGGCAGCCGTTCGACGAGGCCGCCATTCCCGACGTGATCGCCGACGGAAAGCTCGTGTTGGTCGACGTCGCGGCGGACTGGTGCATCACCTGCAGCGTCAACAAGGCCCTGGTGCTGCACCGCGGACGCGTGCTCGAACGGCTGATGGACTCGGACGTGGTCGCGATGCGGGCCGACTGGACCGAGCCCGACGACGCCATTTCCCGCTATCTCGGCAGTTTCGGCCGCTACGGAATCCCGTTCGATGCCGTCTACGGCCCGGGCGCGCCGCGCGGCATTGCGCTGCCCGAACTGTTGAGCGAAGACGCGGTGCTGACAGCCTTCGAGCGCGCCCAGGCAAAATCGAGTCGAGCGGCAACCGGTGCCGCCGTGTCGCGCTGAGCGGCGCGCGCCTCTGGGCGCATCAGGCCCGAATGGGTGGTCGCGAAACTCGCCGGTTGGATTTCGGCGGCGGGTCGCTAACGTACGCACCCCCGCCCGTCTCGGGCGGGTTCGTGCGCGAGGGTTTCGTCGAGGGAGGAAGACTTGACCATCGAATTAGGCGATCGAATACCGTCAGTCACATTGAAGGCAATGGGCGCGGACGGAATCGAGGACGTGAACACTGACAGCTTGTTCAAGGGCAAGCGGGTGGCCTTGTTCGCGCTCCCCGGGGCGTTCACACCGACGTGCTCGGCCCAGCACCTGCCTGGATTCGTCCGCAACGCCGACGCGCTTAGGGCCAAGGGCATCGACGAGATCGTCTGTCTTTCGGTCAACGATGCCTTCGTCATGGACGCCTGGGGCAAAGCCCATGACGCGGGCGACAAGGTGATGATGGTGGCCGACGGCAACGCCCAGTTCACCCTTGCGCTGGGATTTGAGCTCGATGCCTCGGGCGCCGGCATGGGCACGCGCTCCAGGCGCTACTCGATGATCGTCGACGACGGCGAGGTCAAGGTGCTCAACGCCGAGGCCGCGGGCGCGTTCGAGGTTTCGAGCGCCGAGCATTTGCTCAGCCAGTTGTAACGGGCGGACCGTAAGCGCGTGGCGTCACGAGAGCGCGGTGAACCGTGGGGCGTGTTTCTCCGCCTCGCCGCGGGCCAGCCGGTCGACCCGATCGTTCTCGACGTGACCGGCATGGCCCTTCACCCAAAGCCATTCCACGTCATGGCGTTCGAGCGCCCGGTCGAGGCGTCGCCACAGGGGCTCGTTTTTGACGGGCTTCTTGGCGGCCGTTTTCCAGCCGTTCGACTTCCACTTCGTGATCCAGCGGGTGATGCCGTCGCGGACGTAGGTGCTGTCGGTCGTGAGCCGCGCCTTGACCCCCCACTTCAACGATTCGAGCGCGGCGATCGCCGCCATCAATTCCATGCGGTTGTTGGTGGTCTCGGCCTCGCCTCCGGAAATCTCCTTCTCGATCCCGTGCACGCGCAAGAGCGCCCCCCAACCGCCGGGCCCGGGATTACCGATACAGGCACCGTCGGTGAAGATTTCGACGACGTCGCCTTCGCCCGGCTCGAGTCCCGGTCCGCGCATCCTAATCGAGCCCGTACTCGCCAGGACCCTTGATCCTTTGGTGGAAGCGCAGCTTTTCGATGAACTCGAGCGGGTCCTTCCGCGTGACCATGGCCTCGGGCGGCGTGTTCAGCCAGTCGTACAGCCGCGTCAAGAGGAACCTCATCGCTGCGCCGCGGGCCAGCACGACGAGGTTGCTCATCTCGTCCGGCGTCAGTTCGCGAACATTGCGGTAGGCGCCGAGCAGGCGCCGCGCCTTGGTCACGTTGAAGGTCTTGTGTCCTTCGAAGCACCAGGCATTGAGGCAAACGGCGAGATCGTAGGCGAGAACGTCGTCGCACGCGAAATAGAAGTCGATCATTCCCGAGACCCGATCGGCGCGGAAGAAGACGTTGTCGGGGAAGAGGTCGCCGTGGATGACGCCGCCGGGAAGCAACGCGGGCCAATGGGTTTCGATATGGTCGAGCTCGCGCCAGAGCTCGCTGGCGAGCCCCGGCTTGACGTCGTCCGCCCGGTTCGCGCAAGACTCCAGCAGCGGACGCCAATCGCCGACCGAAAGGGAGTTGCGCCGGTTCATTCCGAAATCGGCGGCCGCGACATGGAAGCGCGCCAGCGCGTCGCCGACGCCAGCGCAGTGCTCGGGCCTGATGCGGCGCGGCCACATGCCTTCGAGGAAGGTCACGATTGCCGCTGGGCGGGCGCACAGTTGCCTGAGCGCGTTACCGTCGCGTCCCTTGAGCGGCGTCGGCGAAGGGATTCCCTTGCCGGCCAAGTGCTCCATCAGGCCAAGAAAGAACGGCAGATCGTCGCGGCGGACGCGCCTTTCGAACAGCGTCAGGATGAACGTCCCTGACGTGGTGCCAAGAAGATAGTTCGAATTCTCGACGCCTTCGGCGATGCCCTTGCAGGTGACCACCTCGCCGATGTCGTACTCGCCGACGAAGGCGACCAGTTCCTCGTCCGAGACTTCGGTGTAAACGGCCATCAGGACCCCGAAACCAAACCCCGCACCGCTGTGACCGCCGCCACAAATGCGCGTGGACGCGCTAGCCTAAGCTGCCGCTCGATCTGCCGCCACGTCTCATAAGCGAGGGCGCGCGCCGCGGCAAGCGCACAGACCCCGAAACGCGCACAACCATCTTGTCACGACGCGCGCGGGAGGCGATATTGGACCCACGTCCTGCGCCGAATCGGACCCGAAGATGGGTATTGGGGTCTCGGGGGAACTGCCAATAGCCAATCCACGTCACGCGCTGACGTCCAGCAGGCGCCGGTATCGTGCTCTCGTCGCGTTGTTTGCTCTGGTCTTGGCCGGATCTGTCTTCGTGCCCGCCGTTTCCGATGCGGCGGCCGCACCGATTCGGATTGCGCTTCTCGGCGGCGATCCGGAAACGAGCAGCTCGATCCGCAGCAATACGCCCCATCCCCTGGTCCGGCGCTCCCAGGAAGCGCTCGCCCGGATCGGATTGTACAAGGGCCCTATCAACGGCCTGATGGGCGTCGAGACCAAGGCGGCGGTTCGCCGCTACGAAAAACTCAACAACATGAACGTGACCGGTGTCGTCTCCGAGGAACTGGTCATACAGCTCGAGACGGCCTCCAAGGTCGACGGCCTGTTGAAGCGTCTCGACGAGGTGCGCGAGGAGCGCCAAAACGCGGCCCGCGAAGCCTTGCTCAGTCGTCCCGAGACCCGTCATCTGGTCGCCGGCAAATTGGACGAACAGGCCGATCCGACCCGCGATTCGGCGCCGTGCTTTCGCGACCCGAGCCCCCATTGCCTGTTGGCGGAGGCGTCCGAAAGCGCGAAGGCCATTCCCAAGGAGGAAATGCGCGATTGGGCGCTCGGCGAGATTCTCGCTTCGCAGGCCAAGGCCGGACTGACTGCGAATGCAATGGCCACCGTGCGGCGCATCAACGATACCCGGTTGATCATGGTCGCGCTTCGCGACATCGCCGAAGCGCTGGCCAAGGCGGGCTATATCGACGAAGCGCTGGCCGCGAGCAAGATCATCCCGGATCCGCTGAAGATGACCGACGCTCTCGCGTCCATCGCCGAGATCCTGGCCGAGCACGACAATGCGGAGCAAGCGCGCCGTATCGTGACCGAGCTGGTCGGACTGCTGAGTACGCTGGAAGACCCGCTCCGTCGGATTACACTTCGCACGATCGCCGCCAAGATTCTGAACCGGATTGGAGACACGGAATCGGCGATGGAGCAGATCGGATTGGCGAGCAAGGCGGCTGTTTCGAACATCGCCCTCCACGAACAGGGCAAGGCCTTGCGGCATGTGGCGGCGGCGCTCGCGGAAATGGGCCGGCCGGCGGACGCGCTCGGGATGATGGTGAATGTCGACAAACCCCAGGACCGGATCCCGGTGCTGATCGCTGCCGCCACGGCCCAAGCCGATGCCGGCGACTCGCAGCTTGCGATCGCGACGGCCGAAAACATCGAGACCGCCCGCTATCGCGCCGTCGTTTTCGGAAACATCGCCATCGCCGAGGCCCAGGCCGGAAACTTCACGCAGGCCCGCACCACGGTCGATCGGGCGCGGATCTTGAGCGCGGAAATCGAATTGCCGTACGCTCGATCGTTCGCCGCGAGCCGCATCGCGCTGGCCCTGACCGAACTTGGCAAATCCGGCGAACTGCCGTTCTACGACGAAGCCGTGAACGCCACGGACAAGATCGCCGATGACCAGCTTCGCGCCCACATCCTGTGGATGATTGCCGGCGAACGGGCGCGTGCCGGGGACACCGCCGGGGCGTCGCGCACCGAGGCCCTGGCGCGCGCGGCCACCGACCAGATCAAAAGCCCCTTGAGCCGGGTCTGGATGTACGGCGACATCGCCTCGAACAACCTCGCGGCCGGCGACGAAAAAGCCGCCCGGGCCGCATTTCGCAACGCCCTTTCCGTGGCGGAGAGCGTTCACAATCCGTGGGCCCACGCCCGCGCGCTTAGCCGGCTTGCGGCCGCGCTCATCGAGATCGACCAGGCGAACGGCTTGGACCGCTCCGGTTTGCCGGGCGCTCCGCTCGAGGGCGCGAGCCCGAACCGCTGATCGGGAATCCTGCGACGCCCTGCTTGTGAGATTTTCCGGCCTTCCCTAAAGTTCGCAGCGCCGCCTTGGCAGGGTTTCGCGGTCGAATGGCATCAACATCCCGAGAGGTACCCCATGGACAAACCCACGGTCGCGCAGAAGAAGCCCTATGCCGTCGACGTGACCGCCGGCGATCGTTACGCTTGGTGCTGCTGCGGACGCAGCGCCACGCAACCCTTTTGCGATGGCGCGCACAAGCCGACGCGCTTCATGCCGGTGGTCTTCACCGCGGAAAAATCCGAGACCGTCTATCTCTGCGGGTGCAAGAATACGGCCGGAGAGCCCTTTTGCGACGGGACCCATTCGACGTTGTGACGAACCGGTGCGCAATGACCCTCGGCGGCGAGACCCGTAGGCCGGGCCCCCCCGACCCCGGTCGCCACCGCGCACCGTTCGGGGCGTGGCTCTCGTTACCCGTTCTCGCGCTGGTCGCGGGCGGGTGCGATACGATCGGTTCTTTGTTCGAAGACGAAGCCCCACCGCCGTGTCCGCGCATCGGCGTGGTCCCCGACGCGAGCATCGTTACGAAGTTCCGCGCCGGGCCCGGGCGCGACATCATCGACGTCCTGTACGAGGGCGAGATCGCGGACGTGATCGTTACCCGCTGCGAGGAAGATTCGCGCGATTCCGGCGGCGCCGAATTGGCCGTGGATCTGAGCGTGTGGATCGAAGCGCGCCGGGGACCCGCCGATCGCGACCACGAGGCGGATTTCGTGTACTTCGTCGCGGTGGCGCAATTCCTCCCCAAGCCGGAGGGCCGCGCGGAGTTCGCGGTGCACGTTCCCTTCGAAGGGAACCGGACCCGCGTCGTGGCCGCGGACGGGCCGGTGACCATCAATATCCCCGTGGCGCCGGATGCGAACGTCACCGATTTCGAGATCGTCATCGGCTTTCGCCTGAGCGCGGAAGAGCTCGAATACAATCGGCGCCGACGCGCGGCGGGGCTTTGAGGGAAACGGCGCCGCGACCACCAGCCAGCCGGTGACCCAGATTGTTGACGTTCGCCGGTCAGCCGGTAAACTGCCCGTCTCGCTGTTCGCTTCGAACGGCGAGGAGAGGAATTGATCCGAGGAGAAGACGCCTGCGGATTTCTCAGACGACCCCTGCGGAAGAGACCGGCCCGTGGCTTGATGTGCGGCCGGCGCCGAAGGAGCAACCGCCCCGGAAACTCTCAGGCAAACGGACCGCAGGGCGATGAGACTCTGGAAAGAAGGCGCAACCGAAAGACGACGCGCCTCACCGAAGGTGAAACCCGGACCGTAATCGCCGTTCGGCTTGGCGGCCGGGGAATCTTTCAGGTTCCGAGACAGAGGGGGCATCCGGCGGAGATCGCGCTTCCGCCGCATGCCACGCGTACTGTTGGAGAACCGTGTGATCCGACACCCCGCCCAGGAGCTACTGCGAACGCCGCTCGATGCGCTGCACCGCGATCTGGGCGCCAAGATGGTTCTCTTCGCGGGCTACGCAATGCCGCTCCAGTTCGAGGGCATCATCGCCGAACACCACCATACCCGCACCGCCGCCGGGCTGTTCGACGTCTCGCACATGGGTCAGGCCCGTCTTCGCCCCGCGGGCGCGGCGGAAATGCTGGAAACCCTGGTTCCCGGCGACATCTCGGGCTTGGCCGCGGGGCGCATGCGCTACACGGTCCTGACCAACGCCGACGGCGGAATTCTCGACGATCTCATGGTCACGGCCGCAGCCGACCATTTGTTCCTGGTGGTCAACGCCGCGTGCAAGGAGCGGGACTTCGCGCACATCGAAGAGAAGACGAAGGCGCGGTGCGCCCTCGAGGTCATGGACGACCGCGCGCTGCTCGCCCTGCAAGGGCCACGCGCGGCCGACGTTCTCGCCCGCTTCGCACCAGCGTGCCGGAATATGCCCTTCATGTCCGGCGAGTCGCAAAGCCTCGCCGGCGTCGCTTGCTTCGTCACCCGCTCGGGATACACCGGCGAGGACGGGTTCGAGATCTCCGCGCCTGCGGACGAGGCCGTTACCCTGGCCGAATCGCTCCTGGACGAGCCCGAGGTCCGCCCCGCCGGGCTGGGCGCGCGCGACACGCTCCGCCTCGAGGCCGGCCTTTGCCTTTACGGGGCCGACATCGATGAGACGACGACACCGCTCGAGGCTGGCTTGGGCTGGATCATCGGTCGCCGGCGACGCGCCGAAGGGGGCTTTCCGGGCGCCGACGTTATCCTCGGCCAGATCGCCGACGGCGTCGCCAGAAAACGCGTGGGCCTTCGCCCCGACGGAAGGGCGCCGGTGCGCGCGCACGCGCGCATCATGGATTCGAACGGCGAGGCGATCGGCGAAGTCACCAGCGGCGGCTTCGGCCCCTCGGTGGGCGCGCCCGTCGCCATGGGCTACGTGGCGAGCACGCATGCCGCGCCCGGAACCCCGGTCATGGTCGAGGCGCGGGGCAAGACGGTGCCGGCGACGGTGGCCAAGCTGCCGTTCGTCGAACTGCGTTACTTCAAAACACAGCGCTAAAGGAGATATCCCATTTCCAATCTCAGGTTCACCAAGGATCACGAGTGGGTCCGCATAGAAAACGACGTCGTCGTCGTCGGAATCACCGAGTACGCGCAAGAGCAGTTGGGCGACATCGTCTACGTGGAGCTGCCCGGCGTCGGCGCGAACCTGGAAAAGGGCGCGGAAGCCGCGGTCGTCGAATCGGTGAAGGCCGCGAGCGAGATTTACGCGCCGATCAGCGGCGAGGTCCTGGAGACCAACACCGCGCTCGCAGACGATCCGGCGAAGGTCAACGCCGACGCCATGGGCGGCGGATGGTTCTTCAAGATCCGCACCGCCGATACCACGCAGTGCGAGTCCCTGATGGACGAGGCGGCCTATGCCGATTACGTGGAAAGCCTGCGCTGAATCTGGTGTGCCGCACGGGAGGTGCGAATGACCGCTGCACGACGGCGCTCGCTCGCCGAGCTTGAGAACGCCTCCGACTTCGTCCGGCGCCACATCGGCCCGGGCGACGCGGATATCGCCGCCATGTTGGATGTGCTGGGAATCGACTCGCTCGCAACCCTGATCGAACGCACCGTTCCCGCCGCCATCCGCTCGCCGCAGCCGCAATTGCCGGTTGGCGTAAGCGAACCCGAGGCGCTGGCGCGCCTCGAGGACTTCGCATCGCGCAACCGGATCCTAAAATCGGTCATCGGCATGGGCTATCACGATTGCCATACGCCCGCGGTCATCCTGCGCAACGTGATCGAAAACCCGAGCTGGTACACCGCTTACACGCCGTATCAGCCCGAGATTTCGCAAGGACGCCTCGAGGCCCTTCTCAACTTCCAGCAGATGGTGATCGATTTGACGGGCATGGAGCTCGCGAACGCCTCCCTGCTCGACGAAGCGACGGCCGCGGCCGAAGCCATGACCCTGATGAAACGGGTCTCAACGAACGGGCGGAACTCGGTGTTTGTTTCGGCCGATTGCCATCCGCAGACGATCGCTGTGCTCGAAACCCGGGCCCGGCCCATGGGCATCGAGGTCACCGTGGGCGAGGTGGAACGCGATCTCGATCCCGGGCGCGTCTTCGGCGTTCTGATGCAGTATCCGGCGACGAACGGCGAGGTTCGCGACAACCGCGAAGTGGTGGAACGCGCGCACGAGGGAGGCGCACTGGTCACGGTCGCCGCCGATCTGCTGAGCCTGGCGATTCTCGCGCCGCCCGGCGAATGGGGGGCCGACGTCGTTGTCGGCAGTGCCCAGCGCTTCGGCGTGCCGCTCGGTTTCGGAGGACCACACGCGGCGTTCATGGCGACGCGCGACGCGTTCACGCGCTCGGTTCCGGGGCGCATCGTCGGCGTCTCGGTCGATGACCGCGGGCGGACGGCCTATCGGCTGGCGCTGCAAACCCGCGAACAGCACATCCGGCGCGAAAAGGCGACCAGCAACATCTGCACGGCCCAGGTGCTGCTTGCAGTGGTCGCGGCATTTTACGCCATCTATCACGGGCCGGACGGCATCCGCACCATCGCCGAGCGCGTCCACCGATTGACACGCATCCTGGCCGAGGGCCTCAAGCGAGGCGGGGTCGAGGTCGAAACTGGCGCCTTCTTCGACACCATCACCGCCGCCGCCGGGGAAGACGCAAGCGCGATCGTCGCCCGCGCGCGGGCCGCCGGCTTCAACCTAAGGGCGGTGGCGCACGGCCGGCTTGGGATCGCACTCGACGAAACGACGACCTCGGGCGACGTGGAAGCGCTGTGGCGCACCTTCGCAGGCGAGGATGCGGCCGCGGCGTCGGTCGACGCGATCGACGCCGAGATCGTCGCCGGCGCCTCGGAGGTCATCCCCGAGCCGCTTCGCCGCACCAGCGCCTTCCTCACCCACCCGGTTTTCGAACGCTACCGATCCGAAACCGGGATGCTGCGCTATTTGAGACGGCTGGAGGAAAAGGACATCGCCCTCAACCGGTCGATGATCCCGCTGGGCTCGTGCACCATGAAATTGAATGCCGCCGCCGAGATGACCCCGATCACGTGGCCGGGGTTCGCGCGCATCCATCCATTCGTGCCGCTGGATCAGGCCGAGGGATATCTCGCAATGATCGCGGAACTCGAGGGCATGCTGACGGAACTGACCGGATTCGCCGCCGTCTCCGTGCAGCCGAACGCGGGCTCGCAGGGCGAGTACGCGGGCCTGCTCGTGATCCGCAAGTTCCACGAGAGCCGCGGCCAGGGCCACCGCGACATCTGCCTGATCCCGGCGTCCGCGCACGGAACGAATCCAGCCAGCGCCATGATGGCCCATTTTCGCGTCGTCGTGGTCGCGTGCGACGGCGACGGCAACATCGACCTGGACGACCTCAGAGCGAAGGCCAGGGAGAACACTGATCGACTCGCGGTCCTGATGGTGACCTACCCCTCGACCCACGGGGTCTTCGAGGAAGGCATCGTCGAGGTCTGCCGCGTGGTCCACGAGAACGGCGCTCAGGTGTATCTCGACGGCGCCAACCTCAACGCGCTGCTCGGCGTCTCGAAGCCCGGCGCGTTCGGCCCCGACGTGGCCCACATGAACCTGCACAAGACCTTCTGCATCCCTCACGGCGGGGGCGGGCCCGGAGTCGGCCCGATCGGCGTCGCCTCCCACCTCGCTCCTTTTCTTCCGAACCACCCGCTGGTCGCCGAAGCGGGTCCGGCAACCGGAATCGGCCCGGTGACGGCCGCGCCCTGGGGCTCGGCGGGGGTCCTCCCGATCTCGTGGGCCTACATCGCTCTGATGGGCACCGACGGGCTCACCAAGGCGACCCAGGTGGCCATCCTCAACGCCAATTACGTGGCCAAACGCCTCGCGCCTCGGTTCCCGGTGTTGTTTACCGGGCGCGACGGGCTGGTCGCGCACGAATGCATCATCGACGTGCGCGGTGCGAAGGAGGCGACCGGCGTCACCGTCGAGGACATCGCCAAGCGGCTCATGGACTACGGCTTCCATGCGCCCACGATGTCGTGGCCGGTTGCGGGCACCTTGATGGTGGAGCCGACCGAATCGGAATCGAAAGACGAGCTGGACCGGTTCTGCGACGCGATGATCGCCATCGCCGACGAGATCGGACGCATCGAGTCCGGCGAGTGGAGCCCCGAGGACAATCCGCTTCGCTACGCCCCGCACACGTTCGACGTCGTGGCTGCGGCCGACTGGACCCGTGCCTATTCCCGTGAACGGGCCGCTTTTCCGGTCGAGCGGTTACGGGACGAGAAATACTGGCCGCCCGTGGGTCGCATCGACAACGTATACGGGGACCGGAACCTGGTCTGTACGTGCCCCCCTATCGACGCCTATCGCGAAGCGGCCGAGTAGGGCGGCATTGGAACATCGTCTGCTTCAGTGGAATCGCGCCGAGTAAACGGTTAACGCGCTAGAGGTAGGATTCGCCGTCGCCCTCGGGCGACTCGCCCGAGGGCAGGTCGCTGTCGTCATCGGGTTCGGTGAACAGGTTCTCGACGTAGGCGAATGTCTTGCGCAGGCCGCGTCGCTGCATGAGCTTGTCCTGCGCCGCTTCGGGCAGCTCGGGAAGCCTGAAGACGCCCTTCTCGATCAGCAGTTCGATCAAATCCTCGGTGACGCGCGCAATCGCGAGGTCGGATTTCGTCCATTTTCGCATCGCGACGATATCGATCAGCGACTCGGTGAGGTACGTACTCGGCTCCGGATCGCCGATCGCGACCTCTTCCAGGTCATCTTCGTCGCGCTGATTGCAAACGGCCGAAATCTTGCCGCTTTGATCCCTTTTCACGAACGGCATTGCTGTCCGTCACCTCTCGGTGCTTACTTCCGAGCGGTTCAGTCTATCGTCTCACGGGTCCGGTGCTAAGCGAAATCACCACGCCCGCCATCGACCGAGTTGCGACGCGTCGATTTCGGCCGTCCCGGCTTTCGGCGGTTGTCAGGCGTGCTTCCCCTTCGCTACCCTGTCGCTTGCGATGGCACGCGGTGAGGTTCGGCCATGTTGTCGTGGGTATTCGGAAACGCGGGCAAATCGAAGCGCGGACGCCGCCGGGCCCGCGCTCGAAAGAAAAAGCCCCCTTACGAAAAGGCCCGGGCAATCGCCGCGAGCGGCAAGCTCGACGAGCGTGCCGAGCTTGCCACCCACGAAGACCTCGAGCCCGAAATCCTCTATTTCTTCGCGTCCGACGAAGCGCCGGAGGTCCGCCGCGAGGTGGCGGAGAACGTCGGCACGCCGCTCCAGGCCGACAAGATTCTCGCGCTCGACGCGGACGAAGAGGTCCGTTTCGAGCTCGCGCGAAAAATCGGCCGCCTGGTGCCCCATTTGTCGGCCGGCGAGAACGAGCGGCTGGCGCAAATGGCCATAGACGTGCTGCAGATCCTCGCCCAGGACGACCTTCCGCGGGTGCGTGCGACGATCGCCGAAGAGTTGAAACGGGCCACCAACGTACCGACCGATATCATCCGCAAGCTTGCCCACGACGTCGAGGAGATCGTATCGGCGCCGATTATCGAGTACTCACCCCTTCTCAGCGATCAGGATCTGCTCGGCATCATCGCGAGCGGCCTCGCCGGCGCAAAGCTGGTGGTGGCGGCGCAGCGGCCGAAGCTCGCCGAGCCCGTCTCCGACGCGGTTGCCGGGACGCGCGACGTGGCCTCGGTGGCGGCGCTGCTCAAGAACGAGACCGCCTCGATCAGTGAGAAGACGATCGAAATGATCGCCGTCGAGGCCGAAGGCGTGAAGGAGTGGCATGCGCCGATGGCTTTGCGGGATAACCTGCCGCTGCGCACCATCCGCCGCGTCGCGAGCTTCGTCAGCGCCGCGCTGGTCGACTCGCTGATCGCGCGCAACGAGCTGAAGCCCGAGGTGGTGGACGATCTGCGCAGGGCGGTTCGGCGCCGGATCGACGCGGGCGAACTGGCCGAGGAGGTCGCCGAACACAGGCCGGCCGAAGATCGCGCGCGCGAGATGTACGAGGCCGGGACGCTGACGGAGGAGGCGATGATCGAGGCCCTCGACGAACGCGACAACGCCTTCGTGCGCCACGCTCTCGTGCTCCGCTCAGGCCTGCCCACCGACACCGTCCAGAAGCTGATCAACACGGGCGCCGGCAAGGGAATCACGTGTTTGTCGTGGAAGGCGGGCGTAAGCATGTCCATGGCCGAAACCCTGCAACGGCGTCTGGGCCGCGTGCCGGCGCGGCAGATGATGCGGGCCGCCCAAGACGACGAGTACCCGCTCACCGAGGGTGATATCCAGTGGTACCTGAGCTTCTATGAATGACGCGGGCGCGCGTTCGGCGTCCGCCTGGGAGCAAGAAGCCGGTCCTCGACGCGGACGCGGTGCGCGAGCAGCGCAAGATTGGGGACCGTGAAGGCGAGCGCGATTTCCCAGGCGCCGAAGGCAAGCGGAAGAACCGCGATTTCGCACACGACGATCGCGTAGTTGAGATGACGGAGATACCGGTACGGCCCCCGTGCGACCAGGGGAATGCCGGGCGGGGATATTGCGCGCGTCGTCCATAACCGACCGAGGCTCACCATCACCCACGCGCGGCCCACCTGAAGGATGCCGTAGAAGGCGACCAAGGGCCACGTCACCGGCGGATCGAGCGTTACCACAAGCAGCAGTGCCGCTATCCAGCCGGCGTGCAACAGGACGAACAGGGGATAGTGTCTGCGTCCCGCTTTGGTCGCGCCCGCGGCCAATAGGACGCGTGCGTTGCGTTCGGCGTAAATCGCTTCCACCAGGCGTTGGGCCGCGACCAGCACAATGATGATTACGGGCGCGTTCAAGGAACCTCGAAAATGAGGAAGGACGCGGGCGCGTTCCGCCCAGCCGTGGGATCGGCTCATCCACGCCAGCGGCACGCAGGGGCGTCTGCGCGCGATGCCGGCGTTGGTGAACGCGGGGCGCAAGCGTTGGAAGCGCTGGGGCTCGCCCGAGAATACGCCCGCGGCAAACGCCTCCACCTCGCCTTGGGCCAGTTCGTGTTCGGGGACCGCGGTGGCGAGCGCCAGTAGGCGGACCGGCGCCGCCGCGCCCGCCGACGACGGGGTGAGGCCGGGCTTCGCGCCGAAGGATTCGTTCATGCCGCGATTAAGCGCCACGACGACGACGCTGAAAAGTGCGTTCGCGCTTAGATCGTTTTCCACTCATGTGGAATCGCACCAGCCCGCACTACCGCACCACCGCCCATGGAATGGGTCGCTTGGGGCGGCCAGGCGGGGGCGCGGGTTGGAGCCGAGTAATAGGACAATGCGCCTAGCGCCGATCGCGTCCGTGGGGCGCGGTGAAATCGATCTCGGGTCCCTTGGGCACGATGCGGGTCGGGTTGATGGAATCGTGGCTCCAGTAGTAGTGGCGCTTGATGTGGTCCATGTCGACCGTGTCTGCGACCCCCGGAACCTGATAAAGCTCGCGCGCATACGCCCACAGGTTCGCGTAATCGATCAGGCGCCGCTTGTTGCACTTGAAGTGACCGTGATAGACGGCGTCGAACCGCACCAGCGTGGTGAACAAGCGCCAGTCGGCCTCGGTGATCCGCTCGCCCGCGAGGTAGCGCTGGCGCGAAAGGCTCAGTTCCAGGGCCTCGAAAGTCTCGAAAAGGGCGTCGAAAGCTTCCTCGTAGGCCTCGCGGGTACCGGCGAAGCGCGCCTTGTAGACGCCGTTGTTGACGGTCTCGTAGACGCGTTCGTTGACGCGATCGATCTCTTGGCGCATCGGCTTCGGGTAAAGATCAAGCGCGGCGTCGCCGAAGGCATTGAAGGCGTCGTTGAACATGCGGATGATATCCGCCGATTCGTTGTTGACGATGGTCGCCCTTTCCTTGTCCCACAGGACCGGCACCGTGACGCGGCCGGTGAACCGGGGGTCGGCCTTCGTGTAGACCTCGTGCAAATGGTCGAACCCGCCCACCGGGTCCGGTCCGCACCCGTCCGCATCGCTGAACTGCCAGCCGTCCTCGCCCATGAGCGGATCGACCGCCGTGACGGAGACGACGTCGTCGAGGCGCTTCAGCGTCCGCACGATCAGGGTGCGGTGCGCCCACGGGCAGGCGTAGGAGACATATAGGTGATAGCGCCCCGGTTCGGCCATGAATCCGTCGCCGGAACCGTCGGCGGTGACGGAGCGGCGGAACGTCATGGGCTGGCGATCGAAACGGCCCATGGGACCGGCGGCGCCGACCCGGTCATTCCGCCACGCGCCCGCGATCAATGATCCCATGATTGCCTCTCTCGGAAGCGACGCCTTCGCCGCTACGATGCGAATCGAGTCCGTTCGGTCAAGAGGGGATGAATGACATAGACCCCGTCTCTCAACTGCACCAGCACGACCGCGCAGACAGCACTCAGCACGAGATGGATCGGGCCCTAACGGCCCTCGCGCCACCACGCCGCCGTCATCGCGGCGATGACGAGCCCGAGGATCAGAAGGCCCGGAAGCAAGGAGACCTGGACGAAGCCGGTGACCACGTAGGCGCCGTTCTCGCGCAACCCCATCCAGCCGCGGCCCGCGGTGTCACGGCCCGGGCGCACGCGCCGGAACTCGGGCACCCCGTCCGTTTCGATCCAGGCGAGGCCGCCGCTGGACGCCGCGACGAGGGGGGCCAGGTGTTCGTCGGTCGAGCGAAGATCGGCGAGCTCCTTCGAATGCAATCCCCCGCTCACCGCAAGCGTCGTCCTCGATCCGTCGTCGACGCGAAAGATCCCCGGCTCGTCCGCCTCGATGGTCGCCCGCGCGATCCCGCACTCGGCGGCCTCGAGCGCGACGTCGCGCATCTCGCCTGCGGGCGTCGTGACCGTGACGACGGGCGCCGATGATTCGAGGCTGCGGCGTTCGATCGTCAGCTTGCCCCGCTGCACGTAGGCGCTCAGGCGCTCTTCCTCCAGCTCGGGCTCCTTCATCAGCCAGTGCGCGAGCCGGCGCAGCAGTTCGGCCTGCGGGCCGCCACCTTCGAACTCGCGCGCCCAGAGCCAGACGTGGTCGCTCATCAGCATGCCGACCCGGCCCTTCTCCACCCGATCGAGAACGAATAGCGGGCGGTCGCCGATTCCGCTCATCAGCGCGTGGCCGGAGCGCTGCGTCACCTCGATTTGGCGGAACCACCGGCCCCACTGCCGGTCTTGGGACGTCGGATCCAGGACCAGGGGCGCCGTCACCGGATGGCGCCGTCCGGTGTCTGTGAGCGACGGCGAGAAGCCCTGTTCCAGGACCTCGCCGGTCGGCACGCCCGGCATCAGCTCGCCCAAGGGCGTGCGGAACAGGCTTCGGAGCCCCGCGAATTCCGGCCCGATCGCCAGCATGAGCGCGCCACCCTCGCGGACATACTCGACGATGTTGCGCATATACGAAGGCGGAAGCACGTCACGCACGATGTAGCGGTCGAACAGGATGAGGTCGAATTCGGCCAGCTTCACCTCGAACAGCTCGTGGATGGGGAAGACGATGAGGGCGAGTTCGCGCAGCGGCGTCATGTCGTCTTTTTCGGGAGGGCGGAGAATCGTGAAGTGGACCAGATCGACCGAGGGATCGGACTTGAGAAGGTTGCGCCACGTGCGCTCGCCGGCATGCGGCTGGCCCGAGACCAGGAGCACGCGGAGCCGGTCGCGAACGCCGTTGATACGCACCACGGCGCGGTTGTTGAGGCTCGACAGCTCACCCGGCGCGGGCCCAGCCACCATCTCCAGGACGGTCGAGCCGGCGTGGTCGAGGGTGAAGGCGAACGTGCTCACCTCACCGACCGGAACATCGACCGAGCCCGCGTCCGCGCCGTCGAGGCTGAAGCTCATGCGCGCCGTATTCGCGCCCGCGCGCCCCCGCTGGGGCGCGGGCCGGTCCACCACCCGGTAGCGGACGGTGACGCTCTCGCCGACGATTCCGAAGCCGGGCGCCTCTTCGACGACGAGACGCCGGTCCATCTCGCCGCGGCGCCCCGTCAGCAGTACATGCATCGGAATCGGCAGCGACGCCGTAGCCGCCTCGTCGGCCGCGTCATGGACCTGGCCGTCGGTGATGACGATCGCGCCGGCAACCCGTGATTCGGGGACGTCGGCGAACGCGCGCCCGAGCGCGCCCATCACGCGCGTACCGCCGTCGCCGGTATCCGCCGCATCAGCGGTCCCGTCGCCAAGGATGCGGACCAGCTTTATCTGAAGATCGTCGAAGCGACCGAGGGCGGCGCGCACGGCTTCGACGGCGAATTCCGTCTGCGCCGAGCGCTCGCCGATCATCTGGCTCGGCGAATCGTCGATCAGGACGACCGCCACGTCGGGCTGGGGCTCGCGGGTCTCAGACGTCGCGCGCGGATCGAGGAGCGCAACCACGAGTACGCCGAGCGCCAGCGCCCGAAGCACCGTGCCGCGCCCGCGCCGCGCCGCCGACAGCACGAGCAGCGCCAGCCCAACGCCGCCGAGCGCGGCGAGCGCGGGCCACGGCAAAAGCGGCGAGATCACGATATCGGCGGTCATTGGTCGAGCCGTTGCAGGATCGAGGGCAGGTGGACCTGGTCGGACTTGTAGTTGCCGGTAAGCACGTACATGACCAGATTGATTCCGAAGCGGTAGGCCAGCTCGCGCTGGCGCTCGCCCCCTGGGATGACGGCAAACAGCGGGCGTTCCAGCTCGTCCATCGCCCAGGCGGCGGACCAGTCGCGCCCGCCGACGATCACCGACGAGACGCCGTCGTTGATTCGCTCGCCGGTCCGCTCAATCCACACCGTGCCCCCGGTCCAGCGGCCCGGCAGCTCCCGCAGGAGATAGTACGACCGCGTCAGAACGTGGTCCGGTGGAAGGGGCATCAGCGGCGGAATGTCGAGCGCGCCCGCGAGCGCCGCCATCGCCTCCGGCGTCACGCCGCCGCCGCTTTCGCGCGTATCGAACAGGATCGTGCCGCCGTTGCGCAGGAACCGATTCAACTTAGTGATCGCGCGCCGCGTAAGCTCCGGCGGCGTATCCGTCACCGGC
>JASMAE010000308.1 GCA_030754475.1 Rhodospirillales bacterium | reverse complement strand
ATACAAAATCTTGAACGAGCGCCTTAACCGATGATACTATTCTTCCGATTTGCACGTATTCATTTGATAATTTACTTATTTTACTTTCCTGCTGATTGAGCTGCAACATACTAAAATCCCCGGAAGGCGTGAACTTCTTAGTTACTTCTAATCGAGCATCGAAGCCATTGAGTGCATATTCTTGCTGAGCAGCAGGTCTCCAAAATGCAATCCCTTTGCTGGAATCAATCCAACGCTCAGTCATCGCTACGTATTTAAGGGAAATCGGGTCACCGGTAATGTATCCGAATCGCTCAAAATACAGCCACCTTATCAATTCCTCATCGCCCAGCAGTCTCGCCAATCGAGAAGCCTTCAGCACGATGCTTTCTACCGACGTTCGAGACAACTCTACGTCGTCCAGAAGTTCCCTGGCCAGAGCAACTATGTGATCGGACTGGCTTTCTGTTTCGCTCATATTTCAGATTCCGTCCGCGATCTACGGTCGATGATGGTCCAGCTACACCCTCCATGCCTCTGCCCCGCTTCGATCTGCCGTGACCGGGCCGCCAGGTAGCACTTGCGGCACTTAGGGCGAGTCAGAGCGGCCAGCATAGTGCTCGATGATCTTCATCCACAGATCAAGGTGGATGTTGAGCGAGGCAGAGAGAGACATCACCGCCCAAACCACACAAAGGGCAGAAACGGCCACGGTCACGGCGATAATGAACGCGGCGGGCGTTTGCTGCGAGATTATCACTCCAATCGATGCGGCAAGCACTAGCATCGACAAAAGCAGGTTATTCCGGCGAACGCTCTTGCCTCTCTTGAGCGACGCTTTGCATTCGGCTTCAAGTGCGTCATTCAGTTTCCTCGGGAATTCTCCGATCATCCTGGCCCCCTCGGTTGGTTCGATTGAGTCTCCAGTCCATGGGGAACCTTACAAGGTTTGGAGGTGAGTTGTCCCGCTAGGTGCGTTTGCTACCTAACACCGAAGTAGGCCCGTTTCCAATTCACGTTTGGCCCCTATCGGGTCCGCTTCGCCATCTGGCTGCGGGTGTCTCGAGGTCCGGCGTTGCGCCCCTTCGCGCGCAAGGCCGCGGTCGCGCGCGCTTCTAGCTTCAGCGTGCGTGCGTCGACGGCGACGCCGTAGGCTTCGCGGGCGTGGCGCACACTGAACTTGCCCTGGCGCACGTCGTCATGGACCGCTTCGGCATCGCGGGTGAACGGATCGCCGTAACCGCCCGAACCCGGCATCTCGCCCCGTAAAACATCGCCGCGCTTGAGCGTGCGGATGAACTTGGACGGCAGCACCTCGGGATCGTTGCTGGCGGGATTGAGAAGGCAGCGTCCGGGCGAACCCGAGCCGCCACCCTCCAACCCCCAAGGCGGGAAAAAC
Source organism: Rhodospirillales bacterium (assembly GCA_030754475.1). Classification (GTDB taxonomy): domain Bacteria; phylum Pseudomonadota; class Alphaproteobacteria; order Rhodospirillales; family JASLLV01; genus JASLLV01. The sequence continues at coordinate 4,826 of JASMAE010000308.1, read as the reverse complement.
TGGCGATCGGAGCGGAGTTGCAAGGTCGCCTTCTCGGCCAGAAGCCGGTACTGGCGGACGATGCCGAGCGCGCCGCGAAAGCGGCCCGCGCCCCCGGTATCGGGAAGGAAGCCGTATTCCTCGATCAGGAGCGGGCTTTCCGCCTCGATCAGCTCGACTGACACGTTGGCGATGTTGCCGAGCCAATACGGCCCCGCGTCCTGGCCGTCGCGGTCGGGAGCGCCACCAAGGCCGGTAATATTATGGAACTCGAGGAACAGGAATGGAGACCGGTCAGCCTCGTAGCCGGCGAAGACGACCGCGAACTCCGAACCGCCCGGGCACGCCGGCATGCGGCCCGGCAACAGCTTGGCGAGCGCGCCCAGCACCACCGAGCGGACGCGATAGCCCGACTGGCCGCGCGCGCCCAGCGGCGCCGGGAACACCGGGTTCAGGAAGCAGCCCTCGGGCGCGATCACCGTGATCGGGCGGGTGAAGCCGGCGTTGTTCGGGATGTCGGCATCCAGCACGGTGCGGACGGCGGCATAGGTGCAGCTCGCGGTGAACCAGAAGTTTGGATTCAGCGCGCCGGTGGTCTGCGGCGACGTGCCGGTGAAGTCGACCGTCATCTCATCGCCCCGCACCGTGAGCTTGGCGTGGAACTCGACCGGGTCGTCGCCGACCCCGTCGCCGTCCATCCAGTCGGAGAACTCGACCTCGCCGTCGGGAAGCGCCGCCACCGACGCCCGCGTCAGCCGTTCCGAATGGTCCACGAGATCGGCCATGTACGCCTTGACCTCGTTCGCATCGTAGCGTTCGAACAGCGCCTGGAACTCGCGTTCTGCGACTTGCAGGGCCGCGATCTGCGCCCGCATGTCGCCGATCACCAGGCCCGGTACGCGGACGTTGGATTCGATGATGCGGAAAAGGGTCCGGTTGGGCTCGCCACGTTCGTGGATCTTGGTGGGTGCGATCCGCAAGCCCTCCTGGAAGATCTCGGACGAATCGGTGGCGTTGCCGCCGGGAACTCGCCCGCCCATGTCGGTGTGATGCAGGATCAGGCCCACGAACGCGATCCGCTCGCCGCCGGGCGTGAAGACGGGCAGGTACATGAAGACGTCGTTGAGGTGGCTGGCCCCCGAATAGGGATCGTTGTTGGCGAGGATGTCGCCGGGATGGATGTCGTCGCCGAATTCATCCAGGCATCCCGCAAGCGCCGGCATCATGGCGCCGAGGTGGGGCGGAAGCGCCAGCCCCTGGGCCACCATGACGCCCGCGCCGTCGCAGATCCCGGCCGAGAAGTCGAGGTTGCTCTTGACCACCATCGAACGCGAGGTGCGGATCACCGTCACCATCATGTTGTCGGCGATGCCTTCCAGCGCGTTGCGCAAGAGCTCGCGTTTGATAGGACTCCTCTCCATCACGTCGTCCTTTCGGCCCTCCACGCCTGTCCGTCTTCGCCCCATGCGAGATCGACGTTGCCCGCCCCGTCTCGTCGCGCCCCCCAGCCCGGCCGTACGACGATGGTGGAATCGTAGTCCTCGACGATCAACGGGCCCGGCCGCGCCTCGGCGCCAAGTTCGCCGCGTCCCACCACGGCGCACGGCAACCAGCCCGGGTCTTCGCCGAAGAATGCGTCGCGCGTCTCGTTGGGTCCCGCACGAGCGCGCTCGCCCGGCTTCAGCGCCACGTCACGCGATTGCGCAAGCCCGCGCCCCACCACTTTCAGCGCCACCAGTTGAACGGGCTCGGCGTCGGACCGGTAATGATAGGCCCGTTCATGAGCATCGCCGAAGGCCGATTTCAACGCGTCCAGGGTCGCATCGGTGACCGGCACACCTTCGAGCGCGATCGCCAGAGTCCAGGTCTGGCCAACGTATTTGGTGTCCGCCAGGACTTCGATCCGCCGTGCGTCGGCGCCAGCGAAGCCGTCTGCCGCCAGCAGCCGCTCGACCTCGGCAAGAAGGGGCGTTAGGACCCCGTTCACTTCGTCCGGCACGATCGCGTCCAGCGGGCGGTAAAGGGCGCTGACCGCCTGGTGCTCGACGTCGGCGAGCAGAAGCCCGAGGGCGCTGAACAGCCCAGCCGTCGGCGGCACGACGATGCGCGCGACGCCCAAGTCCTCGGCGAGGCCACAGGCGTGGACCCCGCCGTTGCCGCCGATCGCCACCAGGGCGAACGCCTGTGGATCGAGCCCCTGCTCGGAGGTGACGGCCTTCATGGCCCGGTTCATGGTGGCGTTAGCGATCTGGTGGATCCCGTAGGCGACGTCCACCGGCGCTTGGCCCAGGCTGGCGGCCAGATCCGCGATCGCCTCACGGGCCTTCCCGGCATTGAGACCGAGCTCGCCGCCGACCAGGGCTTTGGGATTTAGATAACCCAGGATCAGGTTGGCGTCGGTCACCGTCGGCCGTGTCCCGCTGTGGTCGTAGCAGACCGGCCCGGGAGCGGCGCCGGCGCTTTGCGGGCCCACCTGGAAGCCGCCGCCGGCGTCGATCCAGGCGATGCTGCCGCCGCCCGAGCAGACCTCGGCGATGTCGATGGTCGGGACCTGAACCGGGTAGCCCGCACCTTGCAAAAGGCGGTTTCCCATCAGCGCCGCGCCGCCGACTTCGGATTGCGGCATGATCGTCAGCTCGCCATCGCGGATGATGGACGCCTTGGCCGTCGTGCCGCCCATGTCGAGGACGATTAGGTCCCCGGACCCGAGCTGTTCGCCTAGACGCCGGCATCCGACGACCCCGGCCGCCGGCCCCGATTCGATGATGAGCGCGGGGTTGGCACCGGCGAGCGTTGCCGGCACCAGCCCGCCGCTCGATTGCATGATGTTGAAGGGCGCCGTGATGCCCATGGCGTGAAGGCGCTTGCCCAGGGCCGCGACGTAGCCTTCGACCACGGGCCGGAGGTACGCGTTGACCACGGTCGTGCTGGTCCGCTCGTACTCCTGAATCTGGGGCAGGAACTGGGTGGATGCGCTCACGCTGGCCTCGGGTAGCGCCTCTTTGAGGATTCGCACCGCGCGCTCCTCGTGCACCGGGTTGGCGTACGCGTTCAAGAAGCAAACGGCCACCGCCTGGATGCCTTCGTCGCGGATCTGCGCCGCGACCGCCGCCAGCGCGGCCTCGTCGAGGGGCTCGACCACGCCTCCATGCGCGTCGATGCGCTCGGGCACTTCGAACCGCAGCCGCCGCTCGACCAGGGGATCGGGCCGGCGGAAGTTCATGTCGTAGAGCTTGGGCGTTCGGAAACGGGCCAACTCGAGGACATCGCGAAAACCGCGCGTGGTGATCAGGGCCACCGTCGCGCCGCGGCGCTCGATGATGGCGTTGGTGGCGATCGTGGTCCCGTGGGCGATGGCAACGATGTCTTCGGGCGAAACGCTGGCCTTGGTCAAGAGCTCGAGTACGCCCTCTTCGATGGCGAGCGAGTAGTCGTCCGGCGTCGACAGGATCTTCTTGCCGAACAGCGCTCCGTCGGCCCCCAGAAGGACGATGTCGGTGAACGTTCCGCCGATGTCGACGCCCAGCTTGAATGGGGCCATGGCGTGGCGCTCAGAGGCGTTCGAGCAGCGCGCCGAAACCGGCGATGCGCTCGCCGATCCCGAGGCTGCGAAGGCTGTGCCACAGCGTCGCCTGGTTGCTCGTGACCACGGGCTTTCCAAGCTCGTCCTCGAGGGCGGCAATGACGGCGATCGTCGGCAACGCGGTGCAGCTCAGGAAGATCGCGTCCGCCTCGGGCCGGTCGACGAAGCGCGCCAGGCGCAGCGTGACGTCCGCCGGGACCCGGTTGATGCTGCGACGTTCGGCCTGGGTGTTGCCGAGACAAAGCCCATGCCAGGCAGGGACTTCGAACCCCTCGCGGCCGAGGAACTCGACCTCTTCGCGGGTGACGAAGTCGAGATATGGAGTCGCGAGCGCAACCCGGGTCGCGTCAAGCGCCCGAAGTGCCGCGACGACCGCGTCCGACGTGGTAAGGGCGGGACAGCCGGCGATCTTCGAGATGGTGGCCCGGATCTCGTCGCTGGGTCTGAGGAACGAGCCCGACGTGCACCCGTAGGCGATGAGATCCACCTCGGCGGTCGCGAGCTCCTGGGCCGCGTTCTCCACAAGTCGCGTCATGGCGTCAAAGGATTCGCGGCTCGATTCCCCCAGCAAAAGGACTCGCGAGGTGTGCACCGAGATTCCGGGCGGAAGCATGCGCGCCCACTCGGCCTCGTTCACCGTGTTGGTGGAAGGCACGATGAGCCCGATCTTGGCGATCCAGCCGTAAGGTTGGGGGTGCGGCGAGTGCGGATCCTCCGCCATCACGGGGGCCCGTGCGTCCGGCGCTTCTCGGCTCATGCTGGACGATCCCATCACTGTTCTTAAGCCCCCGCAAACCCGCAACACGAACCGAGGCGGGAGACTAGCCGGGGAATCTAGGCGAGGCCAATCCCCGCCCAGGCAAAGCCGCCGACCGCCAGGAACAGGGCCCACTGAAACAGCTTGTACATGGCGCCCGGCAGTCCCGAAGTCGTGACGATCAAAAGGTGAGCCGCGCCCCACGCCGCATATTGCACCGCCAAATAGGCGATCAGGTATTTCCAGGCCTGCCCGTCCGCGCCTGCAAATCCGGCGTAGAGAAGCACCAAGGGCGGAAACACCAAAGAAGCCGTCGACATATGCCAAACGAATTCCATGATGCGTTTGGCCCTGGGGTCGAAAGTGGCCTCCACCATCGGCAGGAAGAACTGCTTGCGGCCGATGGTGCTGTGACCCACCAGCACGAACGCTGCGATCAATCCGGAAATGACAAGATAAGTGTTGATGTTACCCCCCAACGCTAGGCTCAGGACTCATTGATTGAGA
>JASMAE010000307.1 GCA_030754475.1 Rhodospirillales bacterium | reverse complement strand
GCTTCGGGCGAACCGTCGCCGTACGTGACCGTCCGTCCCAAGATCGAGGCGCGCCTGACTCGTTCAGTGTATTACCAGTTGGTGGAACTGGGGACCGAAGAAGTGGTCGATAACGAAGAAGTGTACGGGATATGGAGCAGCGGAACGTTTTTCCCCATCGGGCCGGTCGATCCCCGCCCCTGACCCGGGAGGAGTTGACCCGCCGCATCGCTCGCCGAGCGCCCCAAGACGCCGGCGCGAGGGCGAGCCGGTCGCAGCTTCACGGCGATCACGAGCTCAACCCGGGGCTCGCGCCCCGGCGCGGGCTGCGTCGCGCGGCCGTCCTCGTGCCGATCGTTGACCGTCGCCCGAACGCGTCGATCCTTTTTACCCGGCGCACGGATCACCTTGTCCACCACGCCGGGCAGATCAGCTTCCCCGGGGGCGGGATCGAACCCGGCGACGGCGATGCGGAGGCCGCGGCGTTGCGCGAGACGGAGGAAGAAGTCGGGCTCGATCGGGACGGGGTGCGCGTAATCGGTCGGCTCGACGATTATGCGACCCGGACCGGCTTCCTGGTGACGCCGGTGGTCGCGCTGGTGGATGTTCCTTTCGCGATCGACCCCGACGCGGGCGAGGTCGCTTCCGTCTTCGAGGTTCCGCTCGCCTTCCTTCTGGAGGCCGGCAACTATCACCGCCACAGCCGGACATTCGACGGGGTCGAACGTTTCTTCCACGCGGTGCAATACGCCGAGCACTACATCTGGGGGGCAACTGCGGGAATTCTTATCGATCTCCGCGACGCCTTGACCGCGGCATGACGCGAATCGTGTTGCAATACGTCCTGCCGCTGCTGCTTCCGACGCTCGTGTTCGTGGGTTGGATCGCGCTCACGCGCAAGCCGGGACAGTCCCCGAACGACATGCTCGTCCGCCTGCAAGACGGGCCTTGGTTCTGGCTCGTGGTCTGTGGGTTCGCCTTGATGCTGGCCGGACTCGCCGTGTTGGGCCTTGGTCTGGGATCGGATCCGGGCGGCACCTATCACCCGCCCCAATACGAGGGGGGACGCGTCGTCCCCGGATACGTGGAATGATCGGACCGAAAGACGGCGCGCCGTCCAACGCGGCCGAAGAGTGGCCTTGAGCGAGAAGCCGCCGTCGCCCGTGCCGATCGGCCAGATCGCGCTGCAATCGTGGATGACGGCGCCGGAAACGCGCGCCGTCGTCGAGGCGCTGGCGGCGGACGGGACGGAAGTCCGCTACGTCGGCGGCTGCGTCCGCGATTCGGTCGCAAGACGCCCCGTGAATGACATCGATATCGCGACGCCGCACCCACCCGGCGGCGTCATGACCCTTCTCGGCAACGCAGGGATCGTGGTCATTCCGACCGGGATTGATCACGGAACCGTCACGGCCGTGGTCGGAAAGCGCCGCTTCGAGATCACGTCGCTCAGAATCGACGTGGAGACCGGCGGCCGCCGCGCGCGGGTGAGTTTCACCGACGACTGGATCGCGGACGCGGCGCGGCGCGATTTCACGTTCAACGCCCTTTCGTGCACGCTGGACGGCGACATTTACGATCCGTTCGGCGGCCTCGACGACTTGGCTTACGGTCGGGTGCGATTCGTCGGTAACGCCCGGGCACGGATCGAGGAAGACGTGCTCCGCCTGCTCCGCTACTTCCGCTTCTACGGCCATTACGGACAACCGCCCCCAGACGTCGATGCACTGGCCGCGTGTCGGGCGCTCGCGTATCGCCTGCGCGAGCTTTCCGGCGAACGCGTGCGGGGCGAGATGTTTCGAATCCTGTTGTCGCCGAATCTCGCCGGCGTCATCGTGTTGATGCGGGGCGAGCGCGTACTCGAAAACATCCTGCCCGAGGCGGGCGACGTCGGCCGGTTGCGCATACTCAACTGGTTGGAAACGCGGGCAATTCGCGTGGAAGGCGTGTTCGCGGACCCGCTGCGCCGACTCGCCGGTCTGCTGACTACCACCGAGGACGGGGCCCGGAACGTCGCCCAACGTCTGCGCCTCAGCCGCATCGAGGCAGAGCGCCTCGCCCAGCTTGCGAGCGCCGACACGGCAATCAAGCCCGGAATCGCCGATACGTCGCTTCGGCGCGTGCTTCACAGGCGGGGCGCCGGAATTGTGCGTGACATGACACTTCTGAACTGGGCGGGCGAGCTTGCGATCGATCCACTTCGGCAGACGGAGCGCAACCAAGCCTGGCAGGCGCTGCTCGAATCCGCGGCCCAGTGGCGGCCGCTCGCGTTCCCCTTGAAGGGCCGGGACGTGCTCGCGCTCGGCGGCGCTCCCGGGAAACGGGTCGGCGAGGTGCTTGCGGCCGCCGAGGCGTGGTGGGAGGAAGGCGACTACCGGGCCGATCGCGAGGCGTGCCTCGCGCAGCTAAAGGCGATCGCAGAACGCACGCCTTAGATCGTTTTCCACTCACGTGGAATCGCACCAGCCCGCGCGCCCGATCCGCCCTCCGCGCCGCGAATCACGGTCATGCGGCCAGCGGCGGCAACGACATCAGGACGGCTTCCACGTTGCCGCCGGTCATGAGGCCAAATTTCGTGCCGCGGTCGTAGATCAGGTTGAACTCCACGTATCGTCCCCGTTTGCGGAGCTGGTCGGCGCGCTGCGCTTGGGTCCACGGTTCGTCCATGTGGCGCGCGACGAGGGTGGGATAGACGCCCCGGAAGGTCAAACCGATCGACCGCGTAAACGCGAGGTCGCGCTCCCAGTCGCCGGAATCGAGCTGGTCGTAGAAAATTCCGCCCGCCCCTCGTGCCTCGCCGCGGTGCGGCAGGTAGAAATACTCGTCGCACCAGGCCTTGAAGCGATCGTAGCAGCCGTCCTCGTACGTATCGCAGGCGCCTTCCAGGGCGCCGTGGAATGCGCCGACGTCGTCCGCGTCCGCGTAAACCGGCGTCAGATCTGCGCCTCCGCCGAACCACGAGCGCGTCGTGACGATGAGCCGCGTGTTCATGTGCGCCGCGGGCACCAAGGGCGAGCCGGGATGGGCGACGACGGAAATGCCGGATGCCCAAAATCGGGGATCGTCCTCGGCTCCCGGAATCTGTTTGCGCAACGGCTCGGTCAACTCGCCCCACACGGTGGAGACGTTGACGCCCACCTTTTCGAATACATTTCCATGCATGATCGCGATCTCGCCGCCGCCGCCGCCGGGGCGTGTCCACGCGGTGCGAGTGAACCGGGCCGGTGGTCCCGGCGCGGGCCGGCCCGGCGGCTTGTGCGTCTGCTCCAACCGCTCGAGCGCACGGCACAGCTCGTCGCGGAGCTCGGCGAACCACAACGCCGCGCGTTCCTTCTGCTCGTCGTTCGGAAGACTTGTCATCACGTCTCCGGGAATGCGCGCGTTTGCCGCAGCGCCTCGCCGAGGACGACGGCGGCCGCGACCACCACGTTGAGCGAGCGCATCCCGGGCGCCAAGGGAATGCGCAACCTGGCGTCGACAGCCGCCTCGACGGCTTCGGGCACGCCTGCGCTTTCGCGCCCCATCACCAGCACGTCGTCGTCGCGAAATCGAAAGGCGAAATACGGCACCTCCGCCCGCGTGGTCAACAGCACGAGGCGGCGGCCCGCGGTTCTCTCAACCGCCAGAAACGCCTCCCATGAATCGTGGCGGGCAATTTGCGCGCGGTCGACATAGTCCATGCCGACGCGTCTCAGAGCCTTCTCCGAGAATGCGAAGCCGCATGGCCCGATCACGTCCACCGGCACGCCGAGGCAGGCGGCGGTGCGAAGCATCGCACCGGTGTTTTGGGGAATGTCGGGCTGATAGAGTGCGATGCGCATGATCGTCGGCGAGGCGGTCAAACGAACGCGACGAGATCGTGCCGCGATTCAACGTGGGCCATCATAACCCTTTGCAAAGCAAAGGATTTGAATTATACTCGTGGCTCGATCCATGGCCACGGCAAGCGGGTTCGCATTGCAGCTGCAAGAAATCCTTGCCGTCGCAACACACCTTCAATAACAGAGCCATCCATCGATTCACCGGGCCGGTTCGGCTCGCCTGCGTCAAGAGGGGATATCGCTCCATGACGGAATCGGATAGCGCAGCCGCGGCCGCCCTTGATGCCGGCGACGGGGCCGGGGACGAGAGGCGCGACTTCTTGCTGATCGCGACCTCGGTCATCGGCGCGACCGGCACGGCGCTGGCGCTGTGGCCGTTCATCGATACCATGAACCCCTCGGCCGACGTTCTCGCGCTGGCCTCGACGGAGATCGATCTGTCGCCGATCGAGGAGGGACAAAGCATCACGATCGTGTGGCGCGGCAAGCCGGTCTTCGTGCGCCGCCGGACCGCCGCCGAGATCGAGGAAGCGCGGGCCACGCCCCTCGACCAGCTTCCGGATCCCGAGCCCGACGAGGCACGGGCGGAAAAGTCCGAATGGCTGATCCTTGTCGGCATCTGCACTCATCTGGGGTGCATCCCGCTCGGCCAGAAGAGCGGCGATCCCCGGGGCAACTTCGGCGGTTGGTTCTGCCCGTGCCACGGCTCCCACTACGACACGTCCGGACGGATACGCAAAGGACCCGCGCCCGAGAACCTGGTGCGGCCACCATACGCCTTCCTCGACGAGACGACGATCAGGATCGGCTAGGAACTAATAAGATGAGCCAACCCACCTGGAAGAACCCCATCGTCGCGTGGATCGACTACCGGCTCCCCGTCTTCACGTTCGCGCACCACGAGCTGGTCGACTATCCGACGCCCCGCAACCTGAACTACTGGTGGAATTTCGGATCGCTCGCCGGCGTGATGCTGGTGATCTTGATCGTGACCGGCGTGTTTTTGGCGATGCACTACACACCGCACACCGACTACGCGTTTGCCAGCGTCGAGCGCATCATGCGCGACGTGAACTACGGCTGGCTGATCCGGTATCTGCACATGAACGGCGGGTCGATCTTCTTCCTCGTCGTCTACATCCACCTGTTCCGGGGCCTCTATTACGGCTCGTACAAGGCCCCGCGCGAGGTTCTCTGGATCATCGGCGTCGTCATCATCTTCTGCATGATGGCGACCGCGTTCATGGGGTACGTGCTTCCGTGGGGGCAGATGAGCTTCTGGGCCGCGACCGTGATCACGAATCTGTTCTCCGCCGTGCCGCTGTTCGGCGAGGAGATCGTCAACTGGCTCTGGGGCGGATTTTCGGTGGCGAACCCGACGTTGAACCGATTCTACGCGCTGCACTTTCTGCTGCCGTTCGTGATCTTCGCCCTGGTGTTCGTGCATCTGTGGGCCCTTCACGTCCACAAGTCGAACAACCCGCTCGGCGTCGAGATGACGGGTGACTCGGACTCGATCCCGTTCCACCCGTACTACACCATTAAGGACGCATTCGGTTTGGGCGTCTTGTTCTTGGTCTACTTCGCTTTCACGTTCTTTGCGCCCAACTTCTTCCTCGAGCCCGACAACTACATCGAGGCGAACCCGCTGGTGACGCCGACCCACATCTTGCCGGAATGGTACCTGATGCCGTTCTACGCAATTCTTAGGGCCATCACCTTCGACATTTGGTTCATCTCCGCCAAGCTGATAGGCGTCATCGCCATGTTCGCGTCGATCGCGGTGCTGTTCTTGCTGCCGTGGCTCGACACCTCGCCCGTGCGCAGCGCCACGTTCCGGCCCGTCTTCAAGCAGTTCTTCTGGATCCTCGTGATCGACTGCGTGGTGCTGGGCTACGTCGGGGCGAATCCGCCCGAAGGTTGGTTCATTCCCTTGGGCCAGATCGCGACCGCGTACTACTTCATTCACTTCCTGGTCCTGATCCCCTTGATCGGATTTCTCGAACGGCCACGGGCCGTGCCCGACAGCATCGCGTCCGCGATCACGGCGGGCACCAACCCGGGCGTGGAGCAAAGCTGATGGTCGGCCGCATCCTCGCCGCCACCGTCGCCGCCGTCATCACGGTGGCCGCGGCGAACGCCGCCGAAGCGCCCAGGCCCCCAGGCCAGAAATGGTCATTCGGCGAAATCTTCGGCACGTACGATCGCAACGCGCTCAGGCGCGGTCTTACGGTTTACACGAGCGTTTGCGGGGCCTGCCACTCGCTCGACCTCGTCGCCTACCGGCACCTGGGAGGGGTCGACTACACGGAAGATCAGATCAAGGCGATCGCGGCGGAGTTCGAGGTCGAGGACGGCCCCGACGAGGACGGCGAGATGTTCACGCGCACGGCGCTGCCGGCGGACACGTTCGCGGCGCCGTTTCCGAACGTACAGGCGGCGCGGGCGGCGAACGGGGGCACATATCCGCCCGATCTTTCGCTGATCACGAAGGCGCGCAAGCGCGGGGCCGACTACCTTTACGCGCTGCTGACCGAATATCGCGACGAGGCGCCCGAGGGCTTCGAGCTTCTGGACGGGATGTATTACAACGAGTACTTCCCCGGGCATCAGATCGCCATGCCGACGCCGCTCTTCGAAGGCTCGGTCGAGTACACCGACGGCACCGAGGCCACGGTCGCGCAAATGGCCTGGGACGTCACCACCTTCCTCGCCTGGGCGGCCGAGCCGGAGATGGAGGAGCGCAAGCGCTTGGGCATCAAGGTGCTGATCTTCGTCCTGGTGCTGACGGCCATGCTTTATGCGCTCAAGCGCCAGATCTGGTCGCGCCTGCACTGATCGGCGCGGCTTCGGCCCCCCCCCGCCCACGCCGGTTTCCGAGAATGATCGTCTGATCGCCACCGATCGCGCGACCCCGGCGCCCCGGGTTGCGGGGCGCGAGCGAACCTGAAACACTCGACGCATCCACGACCGCAGAGGAGGCGGGAAGCATGGGTGAGACGGGCGCGCCACCGGTCATCGGCATCATCGGCGGCAGCGGCGTCTACGAGATCGACGGGCTCGCGGACGCACGCTGGGAAAAGATCGCCTCGCCCTTCGGCGAGCCCTCGGATTCGCTTCTGTTCGGGACCCTCGACTCCCAACCCATGGTGTTTCTTCCGCGGCACGGCCGCGGCCATGTCATTCCGCCGACCGAGATCAACTACCGCGCCAACATCGACGCGCTCAAGCGTGCGGGCGTCACGGAAATCGTTTCGATGAGCGCCTGCGGCTCGTTCAGGGAGGAACTGGACCCCGGCACCTTCGTCATCGTCGATCAGTTCATCGACCGAACCGTCAATCGCGTGAAGTCGTTCTTTTCCACCGGTCTGGTCGGGCACGTGAGCCTCGGCCATCCGGTCTGCGCGCGGCTTGGCGACGCGCTTCAAGTCGCCGCGCAGGCCTTGGGGATCAAGGTTCGCCGCGGCGGCACGTATCTCGCGATGGAAGGGCCGCAGTTCTCGACACTTGCCGAATCCAACCTCTATCGCACGTGGGGCTGCGACGTCATCGGCATGACCAACATGCCCGAGGCCAGGCTCTCCCGCGAGGCCGAGATATGTTACGCCACCGTCGCCATGGTCACCGACTACGACTGCTGGCATCCCGACCATGATCACGTCACGGTGGAGGCCGTGATCGGAGTCCTTCTCGCGAACGCCGAGAATGCGCGGGCGCTCGTCAAGAAGGTGGCGCCTGCGCTCAGCCCCCGGACGGAGATCTGCGCTGACGGTTGCCACCGGGCGCTGGAGGCCGCCATCATCACGGCGCCCGAGGCCCGCGATCCCGAACTCAAGGCCACGCTCGACGCGGTCGCCGGCCGCGTCCTGAAGTGAGCGTCCGATGAAGGTGGACGGCCGACACTGGCGCACCATCTGGCTCGCGGACGACGGCCGGTCGGTCGCGTTCATCGACCAGACACGGCTTCCCCACGCATTCGTCACGGCATGCGCCCGAACGCTTTCCGAGGCTGCGGACGCCATCCGCGAGATGCGCGTGCGCGGCGCGCCCCTGATCGGGGCCATGGCGGCCTATGGCCTCGCGCTCGCGCTCGGCGAGGACGCCTCCGATTCGGCGCTCGATCGCGCCGTCGCGACGTTGGCGGCGACGCGCCCAACGGCGGTGAACCTGCGTTGGGCGCTCGACGACGTGGCCGGGCTCGTGCGCCAGCTTCCGCCGGCGCGCCGCGCGGATGCCGCCTATCGCCGGGCGGGGGAAATCTGCGACGAAGACGTGGCCGCCTGCGAAGCGATCGGCGAGCACGGTCTCGCGTTGATCCGCACCGCCGCCCACCGCAAGGGCACGGACGAACGGGTCAACGTGCTGACCCATTGCAACGCCGGCTGGCTGGCGACCGTGGATTGGGGGACCGCGATGGCGCCGATTTACAAGGCATTCGATGCCGGGCTCGGTGTCCACGTCTGGGTCGACGAGACGCGGCCGCGCAACCAGGGAGCGGCGCTGACGGCCTGGGAACTGGGCCGCCACGGCGTGCCCCACACCGTGATCGTCGACAACGCGGGCGGGCATTTGATGCAGCGGGGCCGGGTCGATTTGTGCATAACCGGAACCGATCGCACGACCGCGGCGGGCGATGTTTGCAACAAGATCGGAACCTATCTGAAGGCCCTGGCGGCGTTCGACAACGAGGTGCCGTTTTACGTGGCGCTGCCGTCCACCACCATCGATTGGACCATCCGCGACGGCCTCGCCGAGATCCCCATCGAGGAGCGCGACCCGGCCGAGGTGACCGCAACCGTGGGACGCGCGCCCGGCGGCGAGGTCGTGGCGGTCACCGTGACCCCCGAGGGCACGCCCGCGGCCAACTATGCCTTCGACGTGACGCCAGCGCGGCTTATTACCGCGCTCATCACCGAGCGCGGCGTCTGCGCGGCCTCGGCCGAGGGGCTCGGCGCGCTGTTCCCGGACCGCGGCCACAGCTCGAGCCCCGGAGCGGAGGGCGCGCGGGATCCGGTGAATCCTTGATGGGGCGACAACGACGCGTCCGGAAAGTGCGAGGAAGAAGCGATGGGATCTAAGTTGGAACTTTTTGTCACCCTTTTGCCCTTGATCGCCATATCGGTTCCTTTTGCGATCGGATTTTACCATGTCGCCAAGAAAATCGGCAGGAACAAGACCGCATGGACGATTCTATCTCTGATTCCGATCGTGAATTACTTCTC
>JASMAE010000306.1 GCA_030754475.1 Rhodospirillales bacterium | reverse complement strand
GCGATAGCTTGTCCCGCGCCACGGTATCCGCGTCTTCCGCGTCGCGCTTCAGGCGCGTGATGATCTGGCTGCGGATGCGCTCCACCGGTTCGTCGTCGAAACGCGGCGCCGTGAGGGCGAGGCCGAGCAGCGCGAACGCCGCGTCGCGGTTTTCGCTGAGCGTCGTCATCTGGCCGCCGAAGCTGTCGCGCCGGGCATCGAAGCTGAGGCGGATGGCGAGGTCCTCGATCCGCCTTTGGAAGCCCTGCGAATCGAGCGCGCCCGCGCCCTCGTCGAGAAGGCCGGAGACCATGTTCGCGAGACCACCCTTGGCGGGGGGATCGAGCGCCGCGCCGCCGCGGAACGCGAACCGGATGGCGATGATGGGATTCGTGTGATCGCGCACGAGCCAGGCCTCGATGCCGCCAGGCCCCGCCACGCGTTCCACCTCGACCGCGGCAGCGGGATTGACAGCGGCGCCGAGAACGATCGCCGCCGCGAGCGCCGCGCCGAGAAGCCCGAACCCCGACGCCGGTGCGGCGACGCGTCTCATTCCGCACCCGCCGGCAACAAGACGGCGGTCACCGAGCGCTCATTCGCGAACACGTGACGGGCGGCGGCGCGGACCTGATCGGCGGTAACGGCACCGATTCTGTCCGGCCAGGCCTCGACGTCGGCGATCGTTCGACCCGAAGCCAGCGCCGCGCCCAGGATCCGCGCGCCGGCGCGCAAGGAATCGCGGACGTAGACCGAACTGGCGCGAAGCCGCTTCTTGGCGCGATCCACTTCTTCGTCGGTGACGGCGCCGTCCCGGACCGCGCCGATCTCGGCCTCGACGGCGGCGACCAGATCGCCGATCTCCACGTCCGGCTGGAGACGCGTGAAGACGACGAACCGCGACGGCCCCAAGCTTTCGGCGCTGTAGTAACTTCCGGCGCTGGTGGCAAGCTTCCCCTCGACCACCAGCGATCGGTACAGGCGGCTGGTGGTGGCACCGCCGAGTACCTCAGACAGAATCTGGAGCGCATAGGCGTGCTCGCTGGCGCCCGACAGATAGCTCGGGGCGAGGAAGTTGCGGCTCCACGAAGGCTGGATCACGCGGGCGTCACGCAGGACGACGGTGCGCTCGGCGTTCTGAGGCGGCTCCTGCGGGCGGACCTGCGGCGGGACGGACTGGGCGGGGATGGCGCCGTAGTATTTTTCCGCCAGGGGCCGGACGGTATCCGCGGTGACGTCGCCGGCGACCGTGAGGATCGCGTTGTCGGGGGCGTAGTGGCGGCGGTAGAACGCCATGATGTCGTCGCGCGCAAGGTCCTGAACCTCGTGCGCCCAACCGATGATCGGATTGCGGTAGGGGTGATTGAGATAAAGCGCGGCTTGGACGTGCTCTCCGAGGATCGCCGCCGGATTGTTGTCGGTGCGCGATCGGCGTTCCTCGAGGACGACGAGCCGTTCAGTCTCGATCTCGTCGTCCGCAAGCACCAGGTTCCGCATCCGGTCGGCCTCCATCTTCATCACCAGCTCCAGACGGTCGGCCGCCAGCGTCTGTACGTAGGCCGTGTAGTCGTGAGAGGTGAAGGCGTTGTCGCGGCCGCCGTTGCGCGCGACGACACGCGAGAACTCACCCGACGGCAGGGTGTCCGTGGCCTTGAACATGAGGTGTTCGAGAAAGTGAGCGACGCCGGACTTGCCGAAGGGTTCGTCGGCCGCGCCCGCCTTGTACCAGACCATGTGGACGACCACGGGCGCGCGGTGGTTCTCGACCACCACCACCTGCATGCCGTTGGTTAGCGTGAAGCTGTCGGGCTCGAACATGGCCGCGCCCGTCGGTGCCGAAGGTGCCAGCAGCGCGATGCAGATCGCGGCCGCGGGGCGCAACAGTCGTTGGATGAAGGGTGAGATCACCTGCGCCACGTCACTTGTCGGTAAAACCATGCCGCGGCCGGGTGCACCGAGGTTGGCGAAGCTAGCGCGCCGGACGGGCGAAGGGAAATCACGGATTCGCGATCCGCTCGGTCGCAATAGCCCGGTTCACGTGGCCGGTGGATAGCGGTTAGGCGATTCCCACCGCCCGCGATCCGCTCCAGGCGCGGTCGCGATGGCCGATCGGGTGCTAATCGAAATTGAATATGCCCTCGAAGGGCGCCTCGCGCTTGCGCTCGATCGTCGGGACCTCGCCCGTCGTAATGGCGCGCCCCAGGGCTTGGTTCTCGCGGATCCTGCGGGATTCCTTCGCCGGATCGACGACGATGTCGTAATCCGCCGGATCCTTCCAGAAGATGAGGGCGTCGGCAAAGGATTGGCTGTCCTCGGCAAACAGGAACATCTCGCGGTTGATCTCGGCGCGGATGTTGGGATCGGCGTCGACGGCGCCCGTGGCCTCGAGAATGGCGCGCAGGCCCGGGCTCGCGTCGTCGAAGCCGCCGCGGCCGCTTTGGCCGGCGCGCTGCGGGACCGGCGCCCCCACCAACGACTGCTCGGCGCGCGCGCGCGGATCGACCGTCTGCAGCGGCGGCGATCCCGGAGCCGGCGGGCGCAGCGAGAATTCGGGCGGCATGCTGAGCGGCGGGCGGGCATAGACGGCAAACTCGTCGGGCGGCGACTTGGCGCTGAAGAGACGGCGCGGCTCGTCGCAACCCGCGAGCGCGCCGATGACGCCCAGCGCGAGCACAACCCACGCGAGGCGCACCGCGGTTCCGGCCCAGATTTTTCGTTCGAAGTGAACCACTGCCATCGTCGGCTTGATTCTAATGCGTTTTCGCGCGCCCAAACAAGGACTGAAGCACGAGCGCGACGGCGCCCAGGCTGATGGCCGCATCCGCCACGTTGAAGGCCGGCCAATGATATCCGAATAAATGAAGATCGAGGAAGTCCATCACCGCGCCGTCGAATCGAAGCCGGTCGACGACGTTGCCGATCGCACCGCCGATGACCATCCCGAACGCGAGGGCAAGCGGGCGGCTTTCGGCGCGGCTGAGCCAAAAGGCGAGAACGACGACGATCACGACCGCGATGACGGGAAGAAGCCACGCGTTCCAGGCCTGTTGCGAATTCAATAGGCCGAAGCTGATCCCCCGGTTCCACGTCAGCACTAGGTTGAAGAACGGGGTCACGGGGATGGTTCGGGGCGGAGCCATGATCCCGACCAGCACCCACCACTTGACCGCCTGATCGGCGACGACAACCAGCGCCGCCACCACCACGCCCCATCGCCGCGCGCGCCCGTTCTTCTTGGGACGGCCGCGGTCGCCGGCGCTCACGCGCTGGCCGCTCGCACGCGGTCGACGGCGTCGACGCAACGCCCGCACAGGTCCGGATGACCCGGGTGCGATCCCACCTCTTCGAGCACGCGCCAGCACCGCTCGCATTTCTCGCCCTCGGCCAGACGCGTGACGACGGCGACGCCCGGGACCTCGTGCAGGGTGAAAGCGTCCTCGGGCGCGGTCCCGGCATGGACGCTCGCTCGCGATGTGATCGCGATCTCCCCCGGATCCAGGCCGTCGAGGGCCTGGCGGAACCGCGCGTCTGCGAAGATATCGACGTCGGCCTGGAGCGACGCGCCGATTCTTTTCGCCACGCGCTCCACCTCTAAGGCACCCGTGACGACCCGGCGGAGGCTCCTGATCTCGTCCCACTTCGCGGCCAGGGCGTCGTCGCGCCAGTCCGCGGGCACGTCGGGAAACATGCGCAAATGAACGCTTTCCTCGCGCCCGGCGTCGCGTGCGAGCCAAGCCTCTTCGGCGGTGAAGCAGATGAACGGCGCGAGCCAGGCGCTCAAGGCGTCGAAGACGATATCGAGGACGGTCCTGACCGCGCGCCGCTTCGCCGATTCGGCCGAGTCGCAATAGAGACAGTCCTTGCGGACATCGAAGTAGAACGCCGACAGATCGAGCGTGCAGAACGCGTGCAGTTCAGTGAAAAGCGTGTGGAACTCGAGGTCGTCGCAAGCCGCGCGGACGCGGCCGTCGAGCTCGAAGACGCGGTGCAGGACCCAGCGTTCGAGCTCGGGCATGGATGTGGGCGCGACGCGCTCGGTCTCGGTAAACCCGCTCAAGTTGCCGAGCAGGAACCGGAGCGTGTTGCGCAGACGGCGATACGCGTCGGCGTGCTGGCGGAGGATCTCGGGGCCGATGCGAAGGTCCTCGGCGTAGTCGGAGCCGACCACCCACAGCCTCAGGACGTCGGCCCCGTGCTCGTCGACCACGTCCTGCGGCGAGACGACGTTGCCGAGCGATTTCGACATTTTCTGGCCGTCCTCGGCCATGACGAAACCGTGGGTCAGAACCGTCTCGTATGGCGCCCGGCCCCGGGTCCCGCACGCTTCGAGAAGCGACGAGTGGAACCAGCCGCGGTGTTGATCCGAGCCCTCGAGGTAGAGTGAGGCCGGCCACTTCAGATCCTTCCGCGCCTCCAGGACGAAGCTGTGTGTGGAGCCGGAATCGAACCAGACCTCGACGATGTCAGTGACCTGTTCGAAACGGTCAGGGTCGTACTCGGGCGCGAGGAACCGGGCCGCATCAGAGGTAAACCAGACGTCGGCGCCCCCGGCCTCGATCGCGGCGGCGATCCGCTCGAGGACCGCGGGATCGCGAAGCGGCTCGCCCGTTTCGATGTCGACGAAAACGGTGATCGGCACGCCCCAGGCGCGCTGGCGCGAGACGCACCAGTCGGGCCGGGTCTCAATCATGCCGCGCAACCGATTGCGCCCGGACGCCGGCACGAAGCGCGTCTCGTCGATGGCGCGAAGCGCGGTCTCGCGAAGCCCGGTCCTGTCCATGCTGATGAACCACTGGGGCGTGTTGCGGAAGATGAGCGGCGCCTTGGAGCGCCATGAATGGGGATAGCTGTGGTTGAGTTTGGCCGTCGCCAGCAGGGCGCCGGCATCGCCGAGCGCAGCGAGAATACTGGCATCCGCCTTGAACACGTGCTCGCCCGCGAACAACGGCACGCCCGCCACGAACCGGCCGTCACCGTCGACCGTCTCGGGGACATCGAGCCCCAGGCGCAGGCCCACCTCCCAGTCGTCGGCGCCGTGACCGGGAGCGATGTGGACGAACCCCGTACCGGTGTCGACAGCGACGAAGTCGGCGCCGACTACCGCCACCTCGATATCATAGCCCTTGGCGAAGAGCGGGTGGCGGCAAAGCGTGCCCTCGAGGCTGGGCACGCTCGCGATCCGGCGCCAACTTTCGATCGCCGCCCCCGCGCGGACCGATTCGGCAAGCGTCTCGGCGACGACGAGCTTCTCACCCGCGACCGCCAGGCTGCCTGCGCCGGCGCTGACGACCTCGTAGACCGCGTATTCCATGGACGGCCCGAACGCCACCGCGCGGTTGCCCGGAAGGGTCCATGGCGTGGTCGTCCAGATCAGGATCGAGGCCCCTTCGAGCTCGGGCGTCGCCGGCCGGGCCACCGGGAAACGGACGGTCACGGTGGTCGAGACGTGGTCGGCGTACTCCACCTCCGCATCGGCGAGCGCCGTCTTCTCGACCACCGACCACAGGACCGGTTTGGAGCCTTTGTAGAGTGCGCCACTCATCAGAAACTTGCCGAGTTCGCGCACGATCTGCGCCTCGGCCTCGAAGCTCATGGTCGTGTAGGGGTGGTCCCAGTCGCCGATGATGCCGAGGCGCTTGAACTCCTCGCGCTGAATCTCGATCCAGTGCTCGGCGAACTCGCGGCACTCACGGCGGAACTCGACGATGTCGACCTCGTCCTTGTCGCGTCCTGCGGCGCGGTAACGCTCCTCCACCTTCCACTCGATGGGAAGACCGTGGCAGTCCCAGCCCGGAACGTAGTTCGAATCCCTGCCGCGCATCTGCTCGGCCCGGTTGATCACGTCCTTGAGTATCTTGTTCAGACCGTGCCCGATGTGCAGATGACCGTTGGCGTAGGGGGGGCCGTCGTGAAGGATGAACTTCTCGCGTCCCGCCGCGCTCTCGCGCAACCGGCGGTAGAGGTTGAGCGCGTCCCAACGCGCCAAGATTTCGGGCTCGCGTTGGCTGAGACCGGCGCGCATGGCGAAGCCGGTGTGCGGCAACGACACCGTCGATCGGTAATCGGCGCTCATGGTTTCATCCGCTCTATTCGGGACGTCCCGCCCTCACACGGGCGGGCCGATGTCGCGGCGCGCCAGGATTTCTGCCGCGCGCGCGCAATCCTCTGCGATTTGTGCCTTCAACTGTGTGATCCCGTCAAACTTCTTTTCCTCTCGAAGGCGTTCGATGAACGCGACCCGCAACCGGCGCCCGTAGAGCGTGCCCTGGAACGCAAACAGATGGGCCTCGAGGACAAGATCGTTGCCGGCGAAGGTAGGGCGCCGGCCGAGATTGGCGACGCCGTCATACCAGCGGTCCGGCTCGCCGCGGTCGCCGTCGGCGCAAAGCCCTGCGTGCACCGCATAGACGCCCGTGGCGGGCCTGAGATAGCCGTCGAGCGAGAGGTTCGCGGTCGGATAGCCGATCGTCTGGCCGCGTTTCTCGCCGTGGCCTACCCGGCCTTCGATCTCGAACGCGCGGCCCAGAATGCGCGCCGCGCCGCGGGCATCGCCGTCGATCAGACACATGCGGACCCGCGTCGCCGAATGGACGTCGCCGCCCGCGTCCGTGGCCGGGGCGAGGGCGGTGAAGTCGAAGCCGGCATCCGCGCCCTCGCGCAACAAAAGCTCGCTGTTTCCCTTGCGGGAATGGCCGAAGACGAAGTCGTAGCCCGACACCACGTGACGCGCGCGCAAGCCCGCGACGAGGACATCGGCGATGAAAGTCTCGGCGGTCAGGCGCGAGAACGCGCGGTCGAAGCGCAGCACGATCAGGTTGTCGACGCCGAGCGAGGCGATAAGCCGCGCTTTGGCGCGGAACGGCGTCAGGCGAAACGAATCCGATTCCGGCGCGAATACGCTGCGCGGGTGGGGCTCGAACGTGAGCACCGACCACGGAACGTTCGCCGACCGCGCGATCCGGCCCGCTTCGCCGATCACCGCGAGATGGCCGCGGTGCACGCCGTCGAAGTTCCCGATCGCGACCACGGAACCCCGGGCAACGTCAGGCAGTCCATTGTAATGACGGAAGATTCGCATGGCGGCCCAGAACGTGTCAGCGCGCCCCCGGAGGGTCAAGGGGAAAGCGCCTCTGCGCCCGCGCCTCCCGGCCCGGTGACAGAGACCGGGTCGATGGGAAGCCCTGCGGCGACGCCGAAGAGTTCCTCGGCGAGCGCCGCGGCGGCGAGAAGGCTCGCCTCGGCCCTCGGCCTTCCGACCATCTGGAGGCCTACCGGCAAGCGTTGGGCGGTAAATCCGCAAGGCAGCGACAAGGCGGGCGAGGCCGTCAACGTGATCGCGTAGGTGACGGCGAACCAGTCGATGTAGGTCTCGAGGCGCTGGCCCTCGATCTCGTCGGGGTAGCGCATATCGATGTCGAACGGCGGGATCGCCGTGGTCGGACAAAGCAGAAGGTCGTACGTCTCGAAGAACGCAGCCATGCGCGCATAAAGCCTCGCCCGCGCGATTTCGGCGCGCCCGATCTCGTCTGACGAGAGCGCCAGCCCGCGCTCGACGTTCCAGACGACTTCCGGCTTCAGCGCGTCCTTGTGTTGGGCGTAGACCGCGCCGTAGCTCGCTGCGAAGCGATGCGCGCGCAGGACCTGGAAGATCTCGCGGGCGTCGCCGAGATCGGGACAGGCTTCCTCGACGGTTGCGCCGAGCTCGCCGAATCGGGCGGCCGCGGCGGCGCAAATCTCGCGGATCTCGGCGGCGACGGGCGTGACGCCCAAGTCGGGCGAAAAGGCGACGCGGGTGGGCGGCGTCGGCGCCTCCACCGCCGCCTGAAAGGGCAAGGCCGGCGCCGGAAGCGCAATTGGATCGCGCGGGTGTGGGCCCACCATTGCGTCCAACATCAAGGCGACGTCGCAGACCGTCCGGCCCATGGGACCCGCGACCGACAGCGCATCGAATGGCAGCGTCGTCGGGGCGCGGGCGACGCGGCCGGGGCTCGGCCGCAGCCCCACGACCGAGCAGAACCCTGCCGGGATGCGGAGGCTGCCGCCGAGGTCCGAGCCCGTGGCCAGCCAAACCTCGCCCGCAGCCAGCGCGACCGCCGAGCCGCCGGACGAGCCGCCGCAGGTGCGGCTCAGATCCCACGGGTTGCGGGTCTTGCCGAACACGTCGTTGAAGGTGTGGGCGCCGGCCCCGAACTCGGGCGTGTTGGACTTGGCGATGGGAATCGCGCCCCGCGCCTCGAGGGTCTCCACCAACACGTCGGAGCGCACCGGCACGTGATCGGCGAAGACCGTCGAACCGTAAGTCGTGCGAACGCCGG
>JASMAE010000305.1 GCA_030754475.1 Rhodospirillales bacterium | reverse complement strand
AACGCGCGGGCCAAGAGAAAGGGCAGCCCCGGGCGTCGGGAGCCGCCCTTTCCTTACTCGATCCGCGCCGCTTACATCTTCGAGACGTTCTCCGCCAGGACCCACTGATCTGCGCGGACCTGGATTTTCAAATCATTCCGGGTCGCGACGATGTTGCCCTGCCAGTGGATCGGGATGCCGCCCACGTCGTTGACCGTGATCGCAAACGGCTTCGACTACATGCTGAGTGGGCGGTACTGGATCAGCATCTATCCCGGTATCGCACTCGTCATCTTGATCCTGAGCATCAACCTGATGGGCGATCACGCTCGCGACGTCTTGAATCCCAGGCTTCGACGGTAGTCGGCGATTGCGCGTGCGCCCCGATTCGATCACCATCGGGGTCCGGGACACGTTTCGCATCGACGATCAGGGGTTCCGGAGAACGAATCGGAGGAGGGGGAATGGCGCGAATCGCCGTCGGCGGTTTCCAGCACGAGACCAATACCTTCGCGCAAGCGAAGGCCGATCTCGAAGATTTCGAGAAGGGGGGCGGGCCGATCCCGCCCTTGACGCGGGGACCGGCGCTCCTGGAGATCATCGGCGGCGCCAATATCCCGATCGCGGGCTTCGTCGAAGAAGCGCGCGGACGCGGCCACGAGATGGTTCCGCTGCCGCTGGCGGGCACCATGCCATCGGCGCAGGTGACTCGGCGCGCTTACGAGACGGTGGCCGCGATGATAATCGAAGACCTTCGCGGCGCGGGACACCTCGACGCCGTCTATCTCGATTTGCACGGCGCCATGGTGGCCGACGACTTCGAGGACGGTGAGGGCGAGCTGTTGCGCCGCGTCCGAGACGCGGTCGGGCGCGACGTTCCGGTCGCCGCCTCGCTCGACTACCACGCCAACGTGACGCCCGAGATGATGGCGCTCGCCGACGGACTCGTCGGCTACCGGACCTACCCACACGTGGATCGGGCGGCGACGGGCGCGCGCGCGGCGCAACAGCTCGACGGGCTCATTCGCGGCGACGGCGCCACCTTCAAGGCCTACCGCCAGATCCCGTTCCTGATCCCGTTGACCTGGCAGTGCACCGAGACCGAGCCCACGCGATCGATCATTCGGGCGCTGGAATCGCTCAAGTGGGACGATGTAGGGGTGCTGAGCTACGCCGCCGGTTTCCCGCTCGCCGACATCCACCACTCGGGCCCCACGGTTTTCGGCTACGGCCGCACCCAGTCCGCCGCCGACATCGCCATCGGCGCGCTCTACGAGGAGGTGATCGGCCGCGAAAACGAATTCGTGGACCCGTTCCACGACCCCGATGACGCGGTCCGCCACGCCATGGCGGTCGCGTCCCGGACCGGCAAGCCCGTGGTTCTCGCCGATACCCAGGACAATCCCGGCGCCGGGTCGCCATCCGACACCGTTGGCCTGCTCGCGGCCCTGGTGGCCGCGTCCGCCGAGGATGCGATCGTGGCCATCGTTCACGACCCCGAAGCCGCCGGGCGCGCGCACGCGGCCGGCGTCGGCGCCGAGCTCGACCTCTCCCTCGGCGGCAAGTCCGCCGACCCGGGCAACGATCCCTTCGTCGGGCGTTTCCGGGTGGAAAACCTGACCGACGGCGCGTTCACCGGCACCGGGCCCATGTACGCCGGGATCCGCATGCGCCTGGGTCCGACCGCGCTCCTGCGCATCGGCGGCGTCGTCGTCGTCGTCGCGACCAACCGCGCCCAGGCCGCCGATCGTTCCATCCTGCGCCATCTCGGGATCGAGCCCGAGGCGCAGAAGATTCTGGCGCTCAAGAGCTCGGTTCACTTCCGCGCCGATTTCGAGCCCATCGCGAGCGAGGTGCTGGTCGTCGTGGCGCCGGGGCCCAATACGGCCGACACCCGCGATATCCCGTATAAGCGCGTGCGTCCCGATATTCGCATCGCGCCCACCGGTCCGCCGGTCGGCGCGTCGGGCCGCTAGATATCTTTGACACGGCGACCCGGCGTCCATAATCTCGGCCACCACAAGCATCGAACGCGGGCTCCATTCCGGAACCGGCGCGCCTCACGAGAAACTCGGTATGGGGAGGAAGAGACGATGGCAGGCACCCGATGCCGAATCGGTATCGACGTCGGCGGCACGTTCACCGACTTCGTGCTCGCGAACCTGACAACCGGCGCGCTGACCCATTACAAGGAGCCGAGCGTGCCGGCGGATCCTTCGATGTCGGTCCGCCGCGGCCTGCCGCCCCTGATCGAGAAGGCGGGCGTCGATCCCAAAGACGTCGAGCTGGTCGTCCACGGGACGACGCTTCTGGTCAACGCGATCATCCAAGGTCGGGGCGCCAAGGTCGGGCTCGTGGTCTCGCAAGGCCACCGCGGTATCCTCGAGATCGGGCGCGCGCGCCTCGCCAACTCGTACAACTTCATGATCCAGAAAGAAAAACCGCTGGTCACCCGCGACCTGATCTACGAGACCCAGGCCCGCGTCCGCGCCGACGGCGAGATCATCGGCCGCCCGGCGCCGGGCGAGATCGAGGCCATCGCCGCGGCCTTCAAGGACCACGGCATCGACGCGGTCACCGTGCTCTTGCTCCACTCCTACGTCCACCCCGAGATGGAGCAACAGGTGGCCGAGGAGCTGCGCCGCCACCTTCCCGGCGTGCCGGTCACCGATTCGGCGCGCGTGTGGCCCGAGCGGCGCGAATTCGAGCGCTCGCTGGTGGCGATCATGAACGCCTTCGTCCAGCCGCTGATGGACGACTACCTGGGGCTTCTGGTGGACCGGGTTGCCGAGGTGGGCGTGGCCGCGCCCATCTACATAACCGCCAATAACGGCGGGACCTTGAGCATCGAGACCGCCCGCGACCGGCCGATCGAGACCATACTCTCGGGGCCGGCGTCCGGGGTCGTCGCCGCGACCCGGGTCGCGGCCGAAGCCGGGCACGAGCACATCATCACCGTCGACATGGGCGGCACAAGCTGCGACGTCGCCGTCACCAAGGGCAGCGAGCCCGAATACTCCATGTCCACCCACGTCGGCGACTACCCCTTGGTGCTGCCGGTGGTCAACGTCTCGGCGATCGGCGCCGGCGGCGGTTCGATCATCTGGGTCGACCCGCAAGGGGTTCTCAAGGTGGGCCCGCACAGCGCCGGCGCCGATCCGGG
>JASMAE010000304.1 GCA_030754475.1 Rhodospirillales bacterium | reverse complement strand
TCTTCGGGCGCCGCTCTTGCCCGTTCCGCGTCCGGTAGTATAGGAAGAAAGTCCGTGCGCCGGTCGGCGAGACCCGGCATTGGAAACCGGGAACCTCGTTGTCGCGCAGGATGACGCGTTGCCCTTCGGGGTGGGCCCTCTCGACCAGGGTCTTCGTCAGCTTTGGCATCCGCTCGGGGGTTGCAGTTGGGTCGTACGGAAGCGTGGAGCGGGATGGTGCAGAGTAACAGGCCGTTATGCAGGAAAGCTCAAAAAACAAGGGGTTTGAGCGGTTTTCGTGGTTCGTTGTGGGGCCCCGTGGAACCCGCTTGAACAGACTCAAAATCTGGTGACCGCAAGGTCGTGGGGGTTCAAGTCCCTCCACTCGCACCAGCCTCGAACGCCCCGCCCAAAAGGAGAGTCACCATGGCGGTACTGCTTGTCAGCGAATGGGAGGATGCCGGCGAGTGGCGCGCGCGCCTGGCCGCGATCGACACCGCGATCGAGCTCCGGGTGTGGCCCGACATCGGCGTCGCCGAAGACATCGTGCTGATCGCCGCCGACATGCTCCCCGAAGGCGTGTTCGCAGGCCTTCCCAACTTGAAGTGCGTCCAGTTCCTCGGCCATGGGGCGGCGCACGTGATCGACCATCCGGAGCGCCCCGCCCATGTCGCCGTGGCCCGGCTCGTCGATCCCGGGATCATCAGTTCAGTGACCGAGCACGCGCTTGCCCTTCTTTTGAGCCAGCGCCGCTTCCTTTCCGTCTACGACGCCCAGCAGCGCGACCGGCTGTGGCGGCATTACGCGTCCGGCGACCCGAGCCGGATCTGCGTTGCCGTGCTCGGTCTCGGCTCCATCGGGACGCGCATCGGCGAAGCCCTTTCGGGCCTCGAATACCAGGTCGTGGGCTGGGCGCTGGGCCCGCACCGGATCGCGGGCGTCGACTGCCGCCAGGGCGCGGACGCCTTGGCGGGGGTCTTGGGCGACGCCGATTTCGTGATCTCGATTCTTCCCGGTACCAAGACGACCGAGGGGCTGTTGGGCGAGCGCGCGTTCGCGACCATGAAGCGCGGCGCTTACTTCATCAGCGTCGGCCGCGGGCTGACGGTGGACGAGGACGCGCTGATCGCCGCCCTTGACGAGGACGCGCTTTCCGGCGCCGCGCTCGACGTCTTCCAGACCGAGCCGCTGGTCGCAGAAAGCCCGCTTTGGGATCATCCCAAGGTGCGCATCACGCCGCATGCGGCGGGAGGCCGGGCGGCGGCGTCGATCGAATCGATCGCCGAGAACCACCGCCGGGCGATGGCCGGAGAACCGCTAATCAACATCGCGGACCCCGAGAAGGGCTATTAGACCAGATCGCGGTCGGTCGGAATCGCCTGTGGCGATCCAGCGGGCGCGTGAATCTGGTCTACACTATCGAGGTCGAGCGGATTCACGTGTTTGATTGGAACCGTGATGCAGTTCCAATCAAACTCGATCCGCTCTAGCGGTCCCGGTCCGGTTCGCACGCCCCGTGTCCGCAACTGAGGAGACGTCCATGCCCTCGATTCCGACACCGTCCTCGTTCCCCCGCGCGCACCGGCCCGCCGTCGCCGCCGCCCGGCACGTGGTGGTCTCTGGCCACTACTGGGCGTCCCAGGCGGGCTTTCAGGTCATGGAGGCCGGCGGCAACGCGGTAGATGCGGGCGTCGCCACCGGGCTCGCCATCAACGTGCTGGAAAGTCAGTACACCGGCCTGGCGGGCGTCGCGCCGATCATGATCTACATGGCCGAGACGGACGAGATCGTGACCCTTGGCGGCGTCGGCCCCTGGCCGAAGGCCGCGACGTGCGAGTACTTCATCGAACGCCACGGAGGTCGCATCCCGGCAGGCCACCTGAACACGGTGGTTCCGTCGTCGGCCGGAATTTGGCTGACGGCGCTGGAGCGATACGGGACCATGTCGTTTGCCGAGGTGGCGGCTTCCGCGATCCGCTTCGCCCGGGACGGCTTTCCCGTGTATCCGTTCTTCGCCCGCATCATCCGCGAGCGCGAGGCGACGCTTCGGGGCTGGCCCTCGTCCGCCGAGGTGTATCTTCCGGGCGGCCGGTTGCCGGAGGTGGGCGAGCGGTTCGTTCTCGCGGATCTTGCACGCACCATCCAGTACATGGCCGACGAAGAGGCGGTGGCCGCGAAGAAAGGCCGAGAAGCGGGGATCCGGGCCGCCTACGACGCCTTCTATCTGGGCGACATCGCGCAATCGATCGTCCGCGATCAAGAAGCGAACGGCGGCCTTCTCACCGCGGCCGACATGGCCGACTACCGGCCCCACGTGGAGACGCCGGCGCACATTAGCTTCGGCGATCTCGATGTGTACGCCTGCGGGCCGTGGTGCCAGGGGCCGATGGTGCTCGAGGCCTTGAAGGTGCTCGAAGGCTTCGATCTTGTAGGTATGGGCCACAACGCAGTCCCATACGTTCATACCGTGGTCGAGGCGCTGAAGCTCGCCGCCGCCGACCGCGAGGTCTATTTCGGCGATCCCGATTTCGTCGACGTTCCCCTGGACGTGCTCTTGTCCAAGGACTACGCGAAACGCCGCGCAGAAATGATCCGCGCGGGCGAGGCGTGGGCCGAGATGCCGCCGCCAGGTGAAGTGGCGGGACGGCTGCGACCGCGCTGGGAGCCCGATCCCACCGCGCTGGCGGAAGCCGAAGGGCCGCAGGCAAACCTCGCCACCTCGTATCTTTGCGCCGTCGATTCCCATGGCAACGCCTTTTCGGCGACTCCCAGCGACGGCACGCTGGGGGCGCCGCTGGTTCCCGGAACCGGGATCTGCGGTTCGCAATGGGGATCGCGCGGCTATACCAACCCCGATCACCCGGCTGCCGTCGGGCCGGGCCGGCGGCCGCGAATGTCGTCCAATCCCGCGATCGCGATCCGCAAGGGCGAGACCGTGATGCCCTTCGGCTCGCCCGGAAGCGAGGTGATCGCCCAGGCCATGGTGCAGGCGTTCCTGAACGTTGCCGTCTTCGGCATGGACCCGCAGCAGGCGGTCGAGGCGCCCCGCTTCGCGAGCTACAGTTGGCCGGCTTCCGTGGTACCCCACGACTACAAGCCCGGCGTGTTGCGTATCGAAGAACCGATCGGGACCGAGGCCGCGGATCGGCTTGCCGGCCTCGGCCACAAGGTCACGCTCTGGCCCGAGCGCGAGGTTGCCGCGGGCTCGGTGTGCATGATCCGCGCGGACTTGCGGACCGGCTACAAGGTGGGCGGCGCTGATCCCCGGCGCACGGCCTACGCCGTCGGTTGGTAGAGCGCGCGGTCCCGTCCGGGGCGCGCGCGGGCGCTTTCGG
Organism: Rhodospirillales bacterium; assembly: GCA_030754475.1. Classification (GTDB taxonomy): domain Bacteria; phylum Pseudomonadota; class Alphaproteobacteria; order Rhodospirillales; family JASLLV01; genus JASLLV01. The sequence goes on along the minus strand of JASMAE010000304.1, from coordinate 5,081 downwards.
GACGAAGTTACTCGGTCGTTCGGGGCGTTGGGCCCGATGCGCCGTCCTTGATATGCGTCAAGGCGCGGCGCCCAAGGCTCACCTATGAACGGCCCCGCGAAGCGCCGAAGACGCGGCGTTCCAGCATGGGGAGAGGAGATTCCGATCGACCCTCATTCGAACGGTCGTGAGGCGGGTCGCGACCGCTTGGTCCCGCCGCTGTCTCCGGTCCTGTTTTTGGGAATGGCGCTGCGGCACGTACCGCTGCCCGTATTTCAGCTTCCGCTTGCTCTCGCCATGCGGGCGGTGCGGCGCCGTCATGGCAGCGTTTTCGAGCGCCTGGAGGATCTCGATGAACCGGTATTCGTCATCGATCCCGTAGACCTGCCGTTCCGTTTCCTGCTTCGCGCGAGCGCGAAGCAGCCGAGCCTGAGGGCGATCGCCAAGGACGGGTACGTGGACGCGAAGGCGAGCGTGCGCGGGCCGCTCAAGTCCTTGATCAAGCTGTTGGAAGGCCGCATTGACGGCGATTCCCTTTTCTTCTCGCGCGATCTGGTCGTGGATGGCGATACCGAGGCCGTCGTGGCACTCGGCAACGCCGTCGAGGGATCCGAGATCGACGTCGTGCGCGATCTGCTCGCGCCGCTCGGTCCCTTGTCCGGCCCGGCCGCCCGCGTCGTTGCACGTGCGCGCCGAACCGCGGGGCGGATCGCGGCCGACTTGGAGACCATGCGCGATGCGACCGTCGCGCCCGCCATGCGGCGCGCGGAGGCGCTCGCGGGCCGCCTGGAGACACTGGACCAGAGGGTGTCGGAAATAGAGCGCGGGACCAAGCGCAGAGGTAGAGTGCGAAATGGCCAGACCCCTTGAACTCGTGTGCCCTGCCGGAACACCGACGTCGCTCCGTGCGGCTGTCGCCGCCGGCGCCGACACGGTCTATCTCGGATTTCGGGATTCCACCAACGCTCGCAACTTTCCCGGCCTCAACTTCAGCCGCCCAGAACTCGAAGCCGGTCTCGCCCATGCCCACGACCATGGCGTCAAGGTGCTCGTCGCCGTCAACACCTACCCCGAAGCGGACAATCCGGGTCCCTGGCACCGTGCCGTCGACGACGCCGCCGCCTTCGGCGCCGACGCCGTGATCCTCGCCGACATCGGGCTCGCCGACTATGCCCGCCGCGCGCACCCTAATTTGCGCCTTCACCTTTCGGTACAGGCCTCGGCGTCGAGCGCCGAATCGATTCGCTTCTATCACCACGAGTTCGGAATCAAGCGCGTGGTCCTGCCGCGCGTGCTCACCATCGCCGAGATTGCGGCGATCAACCAAACCGTTCCGGTGGAGACCGAGGTCTTCGTGTTCGGCGCCATGGGAATCATGGCCGAGGGGCGTTGCGTGCTGTCCTCCTATGTCACCGGGCAATCGCCGAACACGGTGGGGGTCTGCTCGCCGCCGAGCCACGTGCACTATGAAGAGGAGGGGGACCGATTGGTCTCCAAGCTCGGCGACTTCACCGTCGACGTGTTCGGAGCCGACGAACCGGTCGGCTATCCGACGCTCTGCAAGGGTCGCTTCGTTGCCTGCGGGCGGACCTCGCACCTGTTCGAGGACCCGACCAGCCTGAACGCGATCGATATGCTGCCCGAGCTAATGGATGCTGGGGTGACGGCGCTGAAAATTGAGGGCCGCCAGCGCGGCCGGGCCTATGTGTCGCGCGTCGTCGGCGTGTTCCGCCGCGCCGTCGACGCCGCCGCGCGGGGCGAGGCGCTGCCGGTGGCCGACCTTCGCGCGCTGACCGAGGGCCAATCGGAGACCACCGGCGCCTATCGGAGGACCTGGCACTGACAAAAAAGGCACGGCGCAGCCCCGAGTCCAGCCCGTGCCTTACCCTCGGGCCGGTGCTGTTCAACTGGCCTGCTGAGAAGTGGTGCGACTTTTATTTCCGCATCGCCGACGAGGCGCCGGTGGACACGGTCTGTGTGGGTGAGGTCGTGTGCCTCAAGCGGTGGTCCTTCTTCGAGCCGTTCGTAACGGATGTCGTCGAACGCCTGCAATCCGCGGGCAAGGAGGTGGTGCGTTCCACGCTCTCGCTGATCATGGACGCGCGCGACCTCGAATCGGTACGGGCGATTTCCGTCGATGAATCGCATTTAGTCGAGGTCAACGACGTTGCGGCCCTCACGCTCCTCGCCGGGCGTCCGTTCGCGACCGGCCCCATGGTCAACGTCTACAACGAGGGAACGCTCGAATTCTTGGAACGCCGTGGCGCGAAGAGAATTTCGTTGCCCGTCGAGCTGCCAAGGGCCTCGCTCGCGGCCCTGGCCGGCCGATCCAAGGCGGAACTCGAGGTCCATGTCTTCGGCCGTCTGCCGCTCGCCATCTCGGTGCGCTGTTTTCACGCCCGCGCCCACGGGCTCCACAAGGATGGTTGCCAGTTCGTTTGCGGCGAGGACGCGGACGGCATGTCGCTGACGACGTTGGACGGGACAGCGTTCCTGCGCGTAAACGGCACCCAGACGCTATCCGATACTTACGCCAACCTGGTCTGCGAACTGGACGAGCTTCGCGCAATGGGGATCGGCCGGTTTCGCCTCTCGCCGCAGGACGTGGACATGGTCGCGGTGGCACGCACCTTCCGCGACGTGCTCGCGGGTTCGCGCGAGCCTCAGGCGGCCCTCGACGATCTCGCGCAACTGGCTCCGGGGATCGCATTCTCGAACGGTTTCTTCCACGGCATCGAAGGGGTGGGTCGCGTCGGGCCACTGGCGCGCGCCGAATAACGGGGCTCGTCCGCGGCCGGCCGGGGGTGCGGCGGCGGGCGCATTCCGCGCGGTCCACCCGAGGTGCGCGCGCTAGGCCAGGGATGCAAACACGATGGAAAGCGAGAACGTTCGCCTGACAAGCCTCTCCCACGGCGGGGGTTGTGGCTGCAAGATCGCCCCGGCGCTGCTGGAAGAGTTACTGGGCGCGGTTGAGGGCCAGAAAGCCGAGCCTCGGCTGTTGGTGGGAACCGACACCCGCGACGACGCCGCTGTCTACAAGATCAACGAAAGACAGGCGGTCGTCGCCACCACCGACTTCTTCATGCCCATCGTCGATGATCCGTTCGATTTCGGCCGAATCAGCGCGACCAACGCCTTGTCGGACGTCTACGCGATGGGCGCCAACCCGATTCTCGCGCTCGGTATCGTCGGCATGCCCGTGGACAAGCTGCCCGCGACGGTCATCGCCAAGATCCTGTCGGGCGGCCGCGCCGCATGCGAAGACGCCGGCGTGGTCATCGGCGGAGGCCACTCCATCGACGCGCCTGAGCCGATCTACGGCCTCGCCGCCGTGGGCCTCGTCGACGTGGACCGCGTTAAGCGCAACGACACCGCCAGACCCGGCGACGCGCTGATCTTGGGCAAGCCGCTCGGCATCGGCATCCTGAGCGCGGCATTGAAGAGGGGTGTTCTCGACCGCCAAGGCCATGACGAGCTCGTCGGCACCGCCACCCAGCTCAACAGCGTCGGGATCGAGCTTGCCTCGATCGCCGCCGTGCACGCCATGACCGACGTGACCGGGTTCGGCCTGCTGGGCCATTTGCTCGAGATGTGCTCCGGCGCCGCGCTGGGCGCCAAGGTGACCTTGGACCGGGTGCCCATCCTGCCAAGCGCGCGCGTGCTCGCCGCTGATGGGGTCACGACCGGCGCCGCGGAGCGCAACTGGGCGGGGTACGGCGGATCGGTCCGGCTGCCGGACGACGTGGTTCCGTGGCAGCGGAACCTGTTGTGCGACCCCCAGACCAGCGGGGGGCTCCTCGTCACCTGCGAGCAAGGCGACGCCGAGCGTTTGGTGGAGGTGTTCCACGGCCGCGGATTCCTCGAGGCCACCGTCATCGGCGTCATCGAGGAAGGGCCGGCCGAGATCACCGTGCGATGACCGAAGGGACGGAGCGTTCGCGCGGCCCGATCATGCGACTTCGCCCGCGCCGTCTGAGCTAACGCCGCCTTTCATTCGCACCACGTTGCCTCTGGCGTCCAGGGCGACGCCACGGATGCGCGCGGCCGCGACGATGCTCTCGGCCAGGTGACGCGGCCGGGGTGCGTTCCGCGGTGCGGTCTTGCCGGGGGAAGCCAGCCTCGGCGGAGTCGGGCTGGGCGCCGCCTAAGACGCTTACTCGGCGGCCTCGATGACGCCTCCCGGTCCGGCGGCCGAGTCGCCGCCGTCGGCGGCCAGCGTGGTTCCGGTGATGAACGAGGCGTCCTCGGACGCGAGGAATGCGATGGCCTTGGCGATCTCGTCGGGCCGGCCGAGGCGGTGCAGCGGGACGAAGCGCGAGATGCGGGCGACGCCCTCGTCAACGCTCAGGCTCCGCTCGGTGATCGAGGACTCCAGCGAATTGGTGTGGATCTTCCCGGGCGCGATCGCGTTGACCCGGATCCCGAACCGCGCGAGGTCGAGGGCGACGGCCTTGGTCAGCTGCACGACCGCCGCCTTGGTGGTGCAATACGAGATTGCTTCATCGACGGCGAAGACGCCGAATTCCGAGCTGATGTTGACGATGGCGCCGCCCGTCTCCTTCATCGCCCGCGCCGCCGCGCGGCACATGAAAAAGACGGCGTTGAGGTTCACCGCCATGGCCTCGAGCCATTGCTCGTCCGAGGTCTCGAGCGTTCCCCGGCGATAAAGGACGCCAGCGTTGTTCACCAAGATGTCGAGCCCGCCCAAGCGCGAGACGCCCGCCTCGACGATCGCGTCGCAGACGCTGTGGTCGCGAAGATCGGCGGCGAAGAACTCGACCGTCCGCCCGGGACCTGCGAGCGCGGCAATCGCTTTCGCTCCTCGCTCGGCGTCCATGTCGGTGATCATGACCCGGGCGCCGTCGGCGAGAAACAACTCGGCGACCGCGGTTCCGATGCGCGAGGTCCCACCCGTGACCAGCGCCGCCTTGCCTTCGAAGCGCAATTTAGCAACTCCCCTGAGTGGTGATAGCGGTGGCGAGCGGCCACTGTGCCAGTGCCGGCCGCTTCGCACAACCTCTTGCGCCGTGGACGCGGTCGGGACCGCGCGACCCGCCGATACACGCTGGGCTCGTCCGGGCGTGCCGGGTGCGCGGGCCGGC
>JASMAE010000303.1 GCA_030754475.1 Rhodospirillales bacterium | reverse complement strand
CGGTATCCGCTGGTGCTGATGCTGGAGCCTTTGTTCCGGTGCAATCTGGCGTGCCCGGGTTGCGGCAAGATCGACTATGACGACGTCATCCTTAACCGCCGCCTCAGCGTCCGGGAATGCCTCGAGGCGGTCGATGAGTGCGGCGCGCCGATCGTCTCCATCCCCGGCGGCGAACCCCTGCTGCACAAAGAGATCGTTGCGATCGTCGAGCAAATCGTCCAGCGAAAGAAGTTCGTCTATCTGTGCACCAACGCGATGTTGTTGGAGAAGCGGCTCGATCGGTTTCGCCCCAGTCCCTACCTCACCTTCTCGGTCCACCTCGACGGGCTGGAGGAACACCACGACCGCGCCGTCAACCAGCCGGGGGTCTTCAAGCGCGCCGTCGCGGCCATCCGAGCGGCCAAGTCGCGAGGATTCCGCGTCAACGTCAATTGCACGCTCTTCGATCAAATGACGGCAGGCGAAGCGGCGACGTTCTTCGACTTCGCGACCCACGACCTCGGGGTCGAAGGGATCACGGTATCGCCCGGCTACGCCTACGAGCGCGCGCCCGACCAGGACCATTTCCTGAACCGGCGCAGGACCAAATCGCTGTTTCGTGAAATCTTCCGCCTGGGCAAGGGCAGGAAGTGGCAGTTCAGCCAATCGATCCTGTTCCTCGACTTCCTCGCCGGCAACCAGCAATACCGCTGCGCGCCTTGGGGAAACCCGACCCGCAACGTCTTCGGCTGGCAACGTCCGTGCTACCTCCTGAACGAAGGCTACGCGGCCACGTTCAAGGACCTCATGGAGGAGACCGCGTGGGACACATACGGTACCGGCGCCTACGAGAAATGCACCGATTGCATGGTCCACTGCGGCTATGAGCCGACCGCGGTCGGCGATACTCTGACCCGTCCGTGGAAGGCCCTCAAGGCGACGCTTGGTGGAATCGCGACCGAGGGACCCATGGCGCCGGAGATCGCATTGGACGGGCAGCGCCCGGCGGATTACGTCTTCGACGCTTTGGTGCGGCGGCTAGGCGAAACGGAACCGACCGCCGGCGAGCAAAGCGACGCGGCGTAGGCTGCTCAGCGCGCGGCCGTTGTTCCGGGCCGCGCCGATCAGCGACCAGACCGCCCAGGGACGGACAAACAGCCGCGCGGCGATCCGCTTGGGATCGAGGCTCCCGTCGGCGGCGACGCCGTCGAGGACCCATTCGGGGATCGCGTCGGCGGCGCTATCGGCGATGGCCCTCAACACGAGGAACGGAACCCCGGCCTCGTTCGCCGCCAGCGCCACACCGTGGCTCTCCATGTCGACGGCGGCGGCCCCGGTCGCTTGCCGAAGCGCGGCCTTCTCCACGGGCGTCGCAATCATCCGCTCGCTGCCGGCAAAGTCCGCGATCGCGACCGGAACCAAGCCGTCGAGCGCCGCTTCGAGTCGTTCGCGCCACGCCTCATCGGTCGCGAACGTTCGCCCGTCCGTCGCACACACACTTCGGGCGAGCACCAGATCGCCCGCCCGCAGCGCCGGATCGAGCCCGCCGGCGACGCCGAAACTGAGCAGCGCCCGACACCCCCGAGCGACCAGCGCCGACGCGCTCGCCCGCGCACGAAGCGCGTTTGCGCCGGCGACCTCGGTGGCCGGCCGCTCCGGCTCCGCCAACACGTCCAGACATTCGGCCTCGCCGACGAGCCCGGTGATGACGCCGATCCGGTCCAATCACAAGCCGTAGGTCGGAAACCGCGCGCTGCCCGAGGTGAGGTTGCGGTAGCGCGCGAGAGCCAAAAGGGGGAAGTAGGCCGAATAGCCGTGATAGCGGAGGTAGAAGACGCGCGGAAACCCGACCGCGTTGAAATACTGCTCCTCCCAGACGCCATCCTTGCGCTCGGCCCTGATCAGGTAGTCGATTCCGCGCGCGACGTGTTCGCCAGCGGCCTCGCCCGCCGCCATGAGCGCAAGGGTCGCCCAGGCCGTTTGCGAGGCTGTGCTGGCCACGGCCTGTTCGCGGTGATCTTCCCAATAGCTCGCGCAGTCCTCGCCCCAGCCGCCGTCCTCGCACTGACGCGATTTCATCCACTCCACCGCCTTGCGGACGTGGGGTGCATCCATATCCTCGCCCGCGGCGTTGAGCGCAACGAGAACGGACCAGGTGCCGTAAATGTAATTCGTGCCCCAGCGGCCAAACCAGGATCCGTCGTCCTCCTGCTCACGCCTCAGGAATGCAAGCGCCCGATTCATCGCGCGATGGCTGCGGTCATAGCCGAGCTGGGCCAGCATCGACGCGCACCGCGCGGTCACGTCGGCGGTCGGGGGGTCGAGCAACGCACCGTGATCCGCGAACGGGATATGCTCGAGCAGGAGGTACGCATTGTCGGCGTCGAACGACCCCCAGCCGCCGTTGCGGCTCTGCATGCCGATGATCCAGTCGGCGCCTAGGGCGACGGCTGCGGTGTAGCGCTCGGGAGCGGCGCGCTGCAACGCCATGATCACGACGGCCGTGTCGTCCACGTCGGGGTAGTGGTCGTTGCGGTATTGAAAGGCCCATCCGCCCGGAATGAGATTGTTGCGCTTCAATGCCCAGTCGCCGGCAACATCGCGAATCTGGCGCGCTTGCAACCAGTCGGTTGCCGCCAACGCCGCGTCTTCACGACCCGCCTCCAACATGGCGTGCACCGCGAGCCCGGTGTCCCACACCGGCGAGCTGCACGGCTGGCAGTAAGTGCCGCCGTCGGGCTTGCGTACGACCAATCCGTCGATGGCCTTGCGCGTGGCAATCACGTTCGGATGGCTGCGGTCGTAGCCAAGCGCATGAAACGCCATCAGGGCGTTCGCCATCGCCGGGAATATTCCGCCGATCCCGTAATCGCCGTTGAGCCGTTCGGTGATGAATGCGAGGGCTTTGTCCAGCGCCCTTCGTTCGAGCACCCGAGGAAACACCGGCTCAACCGCGCGGACAATGCGATCGAGGGCGAGCATGACCGAGCCCAGCCAATGTCCCGTCGGGTTCCTAAAGTAGTGGCGCTCCTGATCGGGCGGCGTCGTGAACAGCTCCTCCACCCCCACTGCGCCGGGATTTCGGGCGCGCGGTTTCACCAAGGCCAGGATCAGAAGCGGGATCATCACCGTTCGCGACCAGTAGGATACCTTGGAGAAGTGGAACGGAAACCACTTGGGCGCCAGAATGGCCTCGATCCGCATGACTGGGGTCGCCCGCCACGGAACCTGTCCGAAGAGCGCGAGCGTGATCCGCGTGAACACGTTCGCCCGGGCCGCGCCCCCACGCGCGAGCACGACTTCGCGCGCGTGCCGCATGTGCTCATCCGCCGGTGAATCGCCGGCAAGCTTGAGGGCGAAATAGGCCTTCACGGTCGCGCTCAGATCGATGTCGCCGCCATGGAACAACGGCCAGCCCCCGTGTTCGCCCTGGCTCCGGCGCAAGAACGCCGCGATCTCGGCTTCGACAGCGGGGTCAATATCACCGAGGAAGTGGTTAAGCATGACGTATTCGGACGGAATGGTCGCGTCCGCTTCAAGCTCGAAAACCCAATGGCCGTCGGCATTTTGGCGAGCCTCAAGCCCGCGCGCACCTTCGTCGATCACGGAATCGAGTGCGCTCGATTCCGTGATGTCTTCACCGCGGCGCCGGGTGGCGAACCGTTCATGCATCCTGATCCTGCGCCTTTACCGTTCCGTATCGCGTGCCGCGCGCGCGTGTGTCCCTGGTCCGGTTTTTGGATTCCAAGATTACCCTTGTCAAGTGTTGCCGCTCGCCGAAACCGCCGCCGCCGCCGCGTTGCCCGAGGCGATCGCGCCTTCGAGCGTCGCGGGAAGGCCGGTATCCGTCCAGTCGCCGGCAAGGGCAAGATTCCGCCAGCGGGTCCGCGCCGGCGCTCGCCGCGCAAGTTCGTCGGGAACCTGGGCGAAGGTCGCGCGCCGTTCCTTGACGATTCGATATCCCGGCAAGGGTGGCTCGCCGAGCGACAACGCGCGTGCGACTTCCGGCCACATCCGGGCCGCGAGCGCTTCCGGCGGCGTGTCCAACAGATGGTCCGCGGCGCTGATCGTCACCGAGGCGATGTCGGCGCGGACGAACAGCCATTGCGACAACCCGCCGACGAGGCCGAGGATGCGCGAATCGAGGACCGGCCGGGGCAGCCGGAAATGTCCGTTGACGATGGCGCGGCTCGCGCGCGGCACCTCGATTTCTTGGATGACGCTCGCGAGACCGCTCGGCGGAAGCGCAAGAACCGCGCTCTCTCCTTCGCCCAAGGGCACGGGACCCGATGCGAATTCCAGCTCCGCGATTCGGTTCCCGTCAACGCCGACGCTGCGGATCCGGTCGTTGAAGCGCACCGCGCAACCCGAACCTTCGAGGAAGGCGATCGCCGGATCGACGAAGGTCTCGCTCAACCCCGCCTGGGCCATGCGCGGACGACAGGCGGCCTCGCCCCGCGCAAAGGTGTCGCGCACGGTCGTCCAAAGCAGCGGCGCCGATCCTTCCTCGGGACGGGCGTTGAGGACCGCGGTCGCCAACGGCGCCCAGAAGCGCTGGAAGACCGGCCGTTCCGTGTCCAGGCAGTCGGCGACGGTGGCGCCGGGCTGCGCGCGAGCCAGCTTGAGCGCGTCGAGGACGTCGCCGAACCGAATCCCTGGCGGCCTTCGTGACGGCGACATCAACCAAACAGGAATCGGCCCGCGCCCGGGCCGCACGAACCAGCGCGCGCCGCTCGCCAGGTCCATGAACGGAAACTCGGCGGTCTCGGGTCCGCTCAACTTGTCGGCGGCGCCGATGTGGGCGAGGTAATCGTTGACGCGTGCGTTGCCGCTGAGCACCAGATGGTTGCCATTGTCGATTCCGCGCCCGAGCGTCGGATCGAGGAAAGACCGGCAGCGTCCCCCCGCGTGGCCGGCCGCTTCGTGAAGAACGACCGGCCGGCCCGCACGCACGAGGGCCACGGCGCAGCTCAACCCGGCGAGACCGGCGCCGACCACGTGGACCCGGCCGCCAGCGAATCCGCTCACCGTCATGGTCAGGCCAGCCCGTATCTCAGGGCAATCCAGGTCTTCTCGACCGCGGTCAACTGGACGGGATCGAGCGAACCCCGCCAGCCGCGGCGCAACAGCCGGCGCAGGATGCGCCGGTAGGCCTCCATCATGACTATCGCGGGCCGCACCCGTTTGCGCTCGCACTCCGCCAAAGCCCGGGCCGCTTCGGCGAACCGTGCTTCAGCGAGATCGGCCAGCCGGGCGCAAACGTCGGCCAGTCGGGGGTGCGCCAGCACCGCCGCCGGTTCCGTTTCGCGAATGCCGCATTCGTTGAGCAGTTCGCGGGGCAGATAAAGGCGGTCGCGCAGGGCGTCCTCGCTGAGATCGCGAAGGATGTTCGTCAGTTGCAGGGCCTGACCCAGAACCTCGGCAATGTGGCCTCCGGCCTTCGCGTCGACACCGAACACGCGGTTGGACAGCCGGCCCACGGCGCAGGCGACCCGGTCGCAGTAGAGGAACAGCTCATTCATGTCGGCGATTCGCAATCGGGCGGCCGCGTCCATCTCCATCCCGGCGATCACGGATTTGAAGTCGTCCGCTAAAAGCCCGAAACGGGCCACCGGGCCGACCAGGGCGCGGCCAACCGGATACTCCGGCGTGCCCGCGTAAAGCCGCGCGATCTCGTCGCTCCACGCCGCCAGCCGCGCCCGCTTGTCGCGCGACTCGCCGGGATCGTCGGCGATGTCATCGACTTCGCGACAAAACGCATAGACCGCGAACATGGCCTCGCGCTTTTCGCGCGGAAGAAGGCGCATCGCGAAATAGAACGACGAACCCGATCCGGCGACCACGGAGTTGACGTAGGTCACCGCCTCGCGTTGCGTGTCCGCCAGCTTTTCCCCTCTCATTCCCTTCATGATCGCACACACCGACGCGAGGCGTCACGCCCGGCGGTCGGCCGGGTAATGGCGCCCCTTCCAGCCGCCGCCCCGCCCGCGGAGATGACGCCTGGCCGACTCGATCGTCATCAGCGCATACAGCGCCGCGGCCGCCGGAAGAAGCAGCGCGCGCCACGCCGGCTCGCCGTAAAGGGCCAGCGTCGGGCGGAAGGCAACGGCCATCAACATCCACGCCGCGGCCCCGAGAAGAACCGCCAACGGCGCCTGGAACGCGAGTCCCAAGACGACGAGCGCGGGCGGCGCCACGTAGGTTACGACCATGCCGAGGACGGTCGCGAAGACGAGCAGCGTCGAATGGCGGAGTTGGACGAAGGCCGTGCGCGCGACCATGTTCCAAAGGCCGCCGAGGCCGTCATAGCCCCTGAGGCTCCGGGATGCGGTCGTGAGCCCGATCCAGATCGGCCCCGAGCGCTTGACCGCGCGGGCGAGCGCACAGTCGTCGATGACGCGATCGCGGATCGCGCCGAAGGCGCCGGCGCGACCGAGCGCGTCGGTATGCACGAGGATGCATCCGCCCGCCGCGGCGGCGGCGCGCGATCGCGGTTCGTTGACCTTTGGGAACGGATAGAGCTTCTGAAAGAAGAACACGAACGCCGGAATCAGGAGCCTCTCCCAAGCCGTTCGGCACCGCAGCATGACCATGAGAGAGATGAGATCGAGGCGATCCGCCTCGGCCTTGGCCACGAGGCGTCTCAATTGGCCCGCGTCATGCTCGACGTCGGCGTCGGTAAGGAACACGTAGCGCGCGTCGGTCATGCGCGCGGCGCCGTGCGCGAGCCCTTGCTCGAGCGCCCAGACCTTGCCGGTCCAGCCCGGCTTAAGCGGACGTCCCGAGATGAGATCGAACCGGCCGTCATCGCCGGCAGCCGCGCGTGCGGCATCGGCGGTCCCGTCATCGCTGGCGTCGTCCACCACTACGAGGGAAAGGGCACCCGGATAGTCCTGGCCGAGAAGCGAGGCGAGCGAGCGCGCGATCGACCGCGCCTCGTTGCGCGCAGGCACCACCACCAACACCGCCGGCCACGCGTCGGGCGCCCGGACCGCGTTTAGGTGCTGGTCGGCGTGCCAGAAACCGTTGCGGCCGATGACAAGGAAGACCCACGCGGCCAACGCGCCCGAACCGACGAGATACAGCGCGATTTCGGTCGCGGTCACGCCGGGCCGCTCAGAGGACGGCGGCGATCGCGCCGCGGACACAGCACCAAAGATAGTCCGCGCGGTTGAGCTGAACCCGACTGGCGAGAGGATCGCGCCGGCGTAGCAGCGCGCTCAACCGGTGCGCGATCCGCAAGATCGCCGATGATTCCATGGCGAGCCTACGGCTTTGCAACGTCGCGGGCAGAGGCCGGGCATGGGTCAGCAGCTCGGCGACCCCGTCGAGCGTTCGGTCGAAGACCGCCCTCAAACCCGGCGGACTCGCCCGCAGATCGAGCTCGGCGAGCGCAGCTCCGTGTTCGGCCATCCAGTCCCCCGGCAAGTAGACGCGATCCAACTTGCGGTAATCATCTTGACAGTCCTGCAAGTGGTTGATGACCTGAAGCGCAATGCACAGTGCGTCGGCCGCGGCATAGCCCGAGACGCGTTCGGCGTGGAGATCGAGCAGGTAGCGTCCGACCGGCGCGGCCGAGAGAACGCAATAACCCATCAGCTCGTCCCAGTCGCGGTAACGAAGTTTCGTGGCGTCCTGCTTGAAGGCGGCAATCAGGTCGGCGCAGTGCCGAGGCGTCACGTTGGTCGCGTCCAGGCTGTCGCGCATTCGGGCCGCTTTTTCATAGCCCCGAACATCGCGGCCGCGTCCCATGAGCACGTCCTCGAACGCCTGAAGGCGGCTCACCTTGTCGGCGGCATCGAGGTTCGCGTTGTCGGCGATATCGTCGATGGCGCGCGCGAAGTCGTAAAAGACGGCGACGTGCGGGCGCAACCGCGCCGGCAGAAGCAACGAGCCCACCGGAAAGTTCTCGTAAGCCGCGTCCTTGCCCGACGGCGTCTCGACGGCGACCGGCGGGGCGAGCGTCATGGGAGCGCCGAACACACCGGCCGCGATCCGGGCCGACGGCTCATCGCGGCCGGGCGCGCAACTTCTCAAGAAGCGCCTCGATGGTTCCACCGTTGGTGCGGATCACGGAAGCGAACTCCGAGCGCTGTGTCTGGCCCATGCTGATTCCTTGGACCATCACATCGACGATCCGGTAGCCGTCGTCGCGCGCCCGAAGCCGCCAATCGACCCGAAGCGGCGGCGAGCCCGCATCCGCGCGCGTGATCTCGGATGAGACGAGCGTGTCCTTTTCGTCCACGTTCTTGGCGCCGGTGACGGCCAGGGCTTCGCCCGAGTACTTGGTGAAGCGGTCGACGTAGGTGAACACGATCAGGTCTTCGAAGAGCGTGAAGTACTCCTCGCGCTCCGCCGGCGTCGCACTTCGCCAGTGGCGGCCCAGGACCCAGCGTCCGATGGTCCGCACGTCGAAGTGATCGTTGAGCAGCGTGCGGAACCGGCTTACGCGTTCCTCGCGCGTGATGTCGCGCTCCGTCAGCGAAGCGATCGCCTTGTCGGCCAGGCCCTCGATGAGGCTTTCAGGGGTTCCGTTCGCGAAGACCGGCCAGGCGGCGGCGAACGCCGCCAGCAATACGGCCACGGTCAAGATCGAGCGGATCGGTCTGTTATGCATGGATGGAAAACGATCTCCTTGACGGCCAGGTTCGCAGGTCCGCCGCTTGCGCGGCGCCTCGATGATCGCAAAATCGGCAAACCGAGTCCACGACGGAAGGCCCCACGCAGCGCGCAGGCCTACAGCTCGAAGAAGCGCAGGATCTTGGCCTTGATCGCCGCGCCGACGCCGATCTCGCTTGCCCGCTTCTCGTCTTCGGGGGTGAAGTACAGCGCCGTGCCCGTCTCCTCGTGGCGCCGTGCCTGGATGCGGCTCAATTCGTCAGCAAGCTGTGGATCGGTGCGC
>JASMAE010000302.1 GCA_030754475.1 Rhodospirillales bacterium | reverse complement strand
CCCATCATCGTGCCCACCGTCGGGATGAGCTTATTCATCCTCATCCAATTCGGCCTCGTCTTCCAATGGACCGCCGTCGCGCTTCCGCTGTGGCTGGTCTTCGGGTTCTTCGGGACGACGGGCATCATCTTCTATCCGGTGCTGACCCGTGCCTTCCCGCCCACGCTCTCGGGACGGGTCGTGACCGCCATCAATCTGCTGGTTTTCTTCGGCGCGTTCGCCTTCCAGTGGGGCGTCGGCGAGGTCATCGACCTCTGGCCGCCGAGCGGGGGCGGTTATGCGCCGGCCGCCTATCGTGTCGCCTTCGGCATTCTGCTGGCGCTCGAAGTCCTGAGTCTGGGCTGGTTTTTCGCGGTCCGGAGGTGGTTGCCCGTCACACGGTAAGGAGCGCGGTAGCCGGGCCGTCCGCCTCGAAACCGCGGACGACGAGCGTTCCGGCGCGGGCGTTGGCCACCGCCGCCAGCCGCGTCGTCGCGTTCAGGATCGGCGGCACCAGCCACGATAGGTCGTCGCCCGCCTGGGGCGCGCGCACCGCCATCTCGGCACGCCGTTCGACGCTGTCGGCGCCGCGCGGCCAGCCGCCGAGGCGCGGCGCGATCCAATGGTTGGCCGCCGAGATCGGGCCAGCGTGCACGAAGGCGCCATCGCGGGTGCGCTCGATGACGCAGCCGTCCGCCTCGTCGGTTCCGCTCAAGGTGAAGAACGCGGGCACGCAAATCGGCGTTTGAACGAGCTTCGTTTTCGCCTCGGCAAAACTACGGCAGGTTTCGAAGACCTCTCGCAAAAGATGGGTCGGCGGAAGCCCGTGACGACGCCAGACCGCAAACCGCCCGAAGAGCCAATCGAGCGCCGGCGAGGACGTGTACCTGGGCATTGGCGGCTGGTTGATGGCGGCGCTGAAGCGCTTTGGCGCCATGGCCGTCGCGACGCCCGAGAAGCCCGGCCACGTGCAGCTCAGGTACGGGCCGGCGTCTCCTTCGTGCCGCGCGACGACGAGATTGCGGCCCAAGCCGGCGAGCGGCCAGTCCAAGGACCGGAGCATCCGGTTGCCCGCGCGAGTCGGATCGGCCCCGACCGCCGTCGTGCAGGTCCACTCGTAGGAAAGATTGAGGAGATACGCGCCCGGAATTCCGACGCGCTCAGCGATGATCGCGATTTCGCGCCCGTACGGGTTGGCCTCGCGTCTCAGCCACCGGCGCGACAGCGCGTCCCCGACGGCCAGCGCCGTCGCACCGTAATAACGCCGGCCTGAGAGCAGGAGGTCGTTCGCTCTTTCGGGTTCCGCCTCGAGTACGGCGAGCGCACCCTTTCGTCCCACGTCCACGAAGGGGATTGCGGGCAGCGTCCCGTCCTCGGCTCGCTTCGCTGCGTCCACGGCTCGACCATCCAGGGGCTCACGCGAGCATAACAGGTCTTCGGCGCCCGGCGTAGACGCGAAACGGAGCCCGCCCGCGCGCGGTCCGACCCGGGTGACGGGAAGTAGCGTTGCCCGAGCCGAACCCCTGCTGGTAACGTGCTTGCGACGCGCGCCGGAGTTTGACGAGGACCGAGCCGATGATTCCACGCTACGCCCGTCCCGAAATGTCGGCGATCTGGGAGCCGGAGGCGAAGTTCCAGATCTGGCTCGAGATCGAGACCCACGCCTGCGACGCGCAAGCCGCGATCGGGGTCATCCCGAAGGCCGCCGCGGAAGCCGTGCGTGCGCGCGGCCGCATCGAGGCCGCCCGCATCGCCGAGATCGAGGATGAGACGCACCACGAGATAATCGCGTTCCTTACGAACCTCGCCGAGCACGTCGGACCCGACGCACGCTTCGTCCACCAGGGCATGACGTCCTCGGACGTGCTCGACACCTGTCTCGCCGTCCAACTCACCCGTGCCGCCGATCTTCTCGTCGCCGACGTGGACGATGTGCTTGCGGCCCTTCGCCGCCGCGCGACGGAGCACAAGAAGACGCTTTGCGTCGGGCGCAGCCACGGCGTGCATGCGGAACCGACCACCTTCGGTCTCAAGCTCGCGGGCCATTACGCCGAGTTCGCGCGCGCGAAAGAGCGCCTGGTCGCGGCGCGCGAGACGGTCGCAACCTGCGCGATATCGGGCGCGGTCGGCAACTTCGCGATGATCGACCCGCGCGTCGAGGCCCACGTGGCCGACAAGCTGGGGCTCGCGGTCGAGCCCGTCTCCACCCAGATCATCCCGCGCGACCGACACGCCCAATACTTCGCCACGCTTGGGATCGTCGCCGGCGGCGTCGAGCGCCTGGCGACCGAGATACGCCATCTCCAGAGGACCGAAGTGCGGGAAGTCGAGGAACCCTTCGCCACCGGCCAGAAGGGCTCGTCCGCCATGCCGCACAAGCGCAACCCGGTCCTTAGCGAAAACCTGTGCGGGCTGGCCCGCGTGGTGCGCGCCGCGGTGAACCCTGCGCTCGAGAACGTGGCGTTGTGGCACGAGCGCGACATCTCGCATTCGTCGGTGGAGCGCGTCTTCGCACCTGACGCGACCATCGCCCTCGACTTCGCGCTCGCGCGCACGGCGCGTCTCGTCGACGGGCTGCAGGTGTACGCCGACGCCATGCGCGAAAACCTCGATCGGCTCGGCGGCCTGATCTACTCGCAACGCGTGCTGCTTGCCCTCACCCAGGCGGGTCAGAGCCGCGAAGACGCCTACGCGGCCGTCCAGCACAACGCGATGGCGGCCTTGACGGGAGGGGATGGATTCTTCGATCTCCTGAAGGCGGACGCGGCGGTGAGCAAGCGCCTAAGCGCCGCCGAGCTCGACGCGCTATGCGATCCGCGCTTCTTCGCGCGCC
>JASMAE010000301.1 GCA_030754475.1 Rhodospirillales bacterium | reverse complement strand
GAGACGCCGGCGTCACGAAGCTCCCGACGGAGCATGCGCCAGCACGCCTGCTGCTCGTCGATCAGGTGCCGCGCCGTCTCGCCGATGGCTGCGAGCTGTTGGCTCGGCGTCAGGCCGTCCTTGCTCGGCGTCTCGAATCCGGCCTCCACTTGCCCTTTCAGGCCCGCGACCCGGACCATGTAGAACTCGTCCAAGTTGGCGGCGGAAATGGAAAGGAACCGCAACCGCTCAAGGACCGGATGGCCGGTATTCAGCGCTTCATCGAGGACGCGGGTATTGAACGACAGCCAGGACAGTTCGCGGTTGATGAAACGTTCGGGCGAACTCGGGTCGATCGCGATCGGCGCCGCCGCCAAGTCCTCGAGCGCCTTCGGCGATCGCGCGTCGCGCGATCGGCGCTTACTCGCGGTGGTTCCGCGTGCGCGATTCGCGACCCCGTCTGACTGTGGTCTCTCAGGTTGCATACAAAGCGTCCGAAAGCTCGGCACCCGTTTTCGGGATCTAATCGCTCTAAACCGGCGCCTCGGCGAAGTCCAGCCAAGAATGCGCTACGCCGGCCCCACACGGCGGCGTTTCATGGCCCGTCCACGGTTTCAGCGAGGATCCGGCGCACCAGGGGAACCGTGATGTTCCGACGCTCCGCCAGCGCCGTCGAGTCCGCCGCCGCGACCAGGCGCCGTGCGGCGTCGACGGTGCGATCCATGCGCGCGAGCGCGTATTCGATCACTTCGTCCGTCACCCGGAGCTGGCGGTCGGAGAACAACTTTACCAGAACGGCAGCGATGAGGGCATCGTCGGGCGGTCCGATTTCGACCGCGGGTGCCGCTTTCAGCCGTGACGACAGGTCGGCGAGTGCGATCGGCCAGCGAGACGGCGCCGAGCAGGCCGTAAGCAGCATGGTTCGGCCTTCCTGTTCGACGGCGGTGTAGAGGTGAAGCAACCGCTGCTCCAGCTCCGGTCCGGCCATCGTATCGGCGTCGTCGAGGACGATGGCCCGCGCATCGCCGAGAACCGTTCGCGCCTCGGCCGCCGCGAGATCGGCGGGCGTGATCGCGCGGGCGCCACTTCGGGTCCGGAACACGTGGGCGATGTGCGTACGCCCGCACCCGCTCGGGCCGCAAACCACCAGTGCGGGCCCCGGCCAATCCGGCCATCGGTCAATCCAGCGAACCGCTTCGGCGTTATTCGGTGCAACCAGGAAATCGTCACCCGACAGCGAAGGGCGGTGATCGAAGGCCAGCACGAGCTGCGGTCCCGCGGTCATGGTCCGGTGTCCGATTCGCCGTGGTACAGGCGGCTCTGGGTGTAGCGGTCGATGGCGAAGCGCACGAGCACGCCGATGACGGCCGCGGCCGGGATGGCGAGAAGGACGCCGGTGAACCCGAACAAGGCGCCGCCCGCGAGCAGCGCGAAGATCACCCACGCGGGGTGCAGCCGGACCCGTTCGCCGACCAACTTCGGAGTCAGGAACTGGCCCTCGACGACCTGCCCGGCGGCGAACACGGCCGCCACCAGTCCGATCGGAAGCAGATCGTGGAACTGCGCGAACGCCATCCCCAGGCCGACCGCCAGACCGACCAGCATCCCGAAATAGGGAACGAAAGAGATGAGGCCGGTTCCAAGACCGACGAGAAGGCCGAAGTCGAGGCCCACGGCCGTGAGGCCGACGGCGTAGAGTATCCCGAGGATCAGGCACACGCTGGCCTGACCGCGCACGAAACCGGCCAGCATCTCGTCAATCTCTCGAAACTGGGCGCGAATGGTCGGCGCGGCCTCGCGTGGAAGCAGCGCGTCGATCCGGGCGACGATGCGGTCCCAGTCGCGTATCAGGTAGAACGTCACGAGCGGGGTGATGACGATCAGAGACAAAAGCTGCAGAAGCGCGACACCGCCGCTCCAAATGCGCTTGAGGAGTTCCGCGATCCAGCCGATCGCCTGCGCTCCGTAAGTGCTGGCCGCTTCGCCCAGTTTTTCCATCTGCGCCGACGTCAGGTCCGTCTCAAGCCGCTCGAGGAGCGGCATCGCGAACTCGCGCAGGCGAGAAACGTATTCGGGAAGGCGGGCGAGGAAATTGCTGACCTGGGCTTGGAGAAGCGGGAACAAAAGCACCACGATGGCGACGGAAAGGAAGAAAAAGGCGGCCGTGATCAGGCTCGTCGCAAGCGTCCGCGAGCATCCCCATTTTTCAAGCCGGTCCGCCAGCGGATCCAGGAAATAGGCCGCCGCCAGTCCGGCGACGAAGGGGAGCAAAATCTCGCTCAACAGTGAAAGCACGGCGGCGAGGGATGCGACGGCGGCGATCCCGACCCCGAGGCGCCAGGCCGGCGTCATTCTTGTTCCTCCATGGTCGCGGCGCGGCGGCTCCACTCGACCACGTAGACGGCCCCGGAAGCGAACGTCGTCGCGGCGACCGCGTACGTCAACGCATCGACGAGCCACCCGATGTGGAAGTTCAAGCCGAGGTCGGCGAGGACCACGGTCGCAAGGATGATCTGGAAGAGCGTGTTCACCTTGCTGATCACATACGGATCCATGGTCAGCGAGCGGGTAAGCGACTGGAACAAGATGGCGCCGCCGACGATCAGGGCGTCGCGGAAGACGACCATTATGACGAGCCAGGTGGCGAGGTCCCCCGAGTGGCCGAGTGTGATGTAAACGCAAACGAGCAACGCCTTGTCGGCCAGCGGATCGAGGTGTCGGCCGAACGTGGTCTCGGCGTTCATGCGTTTCGCCAGATATCCGTCGAGCGCGTCGCTGATGCCGGCCGCGAGGAACAACCAGAATGCCTCGGTCATGCGCCCGATGAGTATGAGCCAGACGATCACCGGCACCGACAGCAGGCGACCCATTGAGATGAGGTTGGGCAGGTTCACGACCGATCGTCTCCCGCAGGGCCGAGAAGTTCGAGGATCGCCTCGTCGCCCTTCCACGAGAGGAGGAGATCGGCTTGTTCAAGCGCGAGAACGAGTTGGTCCGGACTGCCGAAATGGTGAAGATTGACACGCACTTCGTCGAGCGACATCAAGACGAGGTCAACCCGGCGGATCACCGCGACCCCGTCCAGGCGCTTGCGGATCTTGAGCCAGTGCGAAAGCCCGCTGATGGGAACGGCGACCACAAGCACGCCGAGATCGCCGAGGCGAAGGATGTTGTCGCGTTTCCAGTTGTCTTCGATGTCCTGGACCAGCGTGGACGCGGCTCGGCGCAGCAGCGCGTCGACGTCATCGCCTGGCCCGGCCGCGAACGACTTGACCAGGGATTGTTCATTGATCGCGGTTCCGTACCGGGTCGCCACCACGTCCAGTTTCGCCCGCTCCCCACGCGCATCCATACCGCGCGTACCGTGAACGACCAACACGTCACCCGCTTCATAGCGCCGGGCGATCGCGGCGAGCCGCTGGGCGTCGCCGTCAAGCGCCTGCTCGGCCCCGATGACGGCGATGTCGGACAGGTCACCGATCGGATGAACCAGCGGAACCAGTCCGTCCCGTGCACTTGCTTGGTTCCAGGCGTCGCGCCATGGATTTGGCTCGTCCCACAACAAGAGCGTCCCGGCTATCTGATAAACAGGCAGCACCAAGACCGGCTTACTGGGGGTCTCGGCGAACCACAACCCGAAATCGGTCAACAGCCGGCGAACCTCGGCGGGCTTGAAGCGGTAACTCAAGCTCGCCAGGTAGCGCACGGCCGAGCGTTTTTCGAGTTCGATGGAGAAATCACGCACATAGGCGGCGATCTCGCGGCCCGGTAGATCGGGAAGGTGCTCGTGGTCCGCGCGCTGCGTCAGCCGCTCGAGCAAATGGCGAAAGGCCAGGCCCTCGCCGATAGCGAGGGCCTTGTCCCGGGCGGCGGCGGCGGTCTCGTCGGTCACGTCGACGGCGACGCCCTTGACCTCGAAGACGTCGATCGTCTGGGCGCGCGCCAATGCCGGCATGAGGAGCGCGCACACCACGACGACGGCGGCGCAAGCGGTCCTCGGGGAACGCGGCCAAGCGCGGTTCCGAGACGTTGCAAAAGGCCTTGAATCCAGTATCTTCCGCACCCTCTACGAATGCACGGTCGCCGACGCTGTCGTCGAGGAGAAGAGCATCCCCTCACTCACCTACAAGGACGCCGGCGTGAATATAGACGCCGCCACTGCACTGGTCGAGACCGTCAAATCGGTCGCGCAGAAGACGAAACGGCCCGGCGTCGTATCGGAAATAGGCGGTTTCGGCGCGCTGTTCGACCTCAAGGCCGCGGGCTTTAGCGATCCCGTTCTCGTCGCGTGCACCGACGGGGTGGGCACGAAGCTCATGGTGGCCATCGCGACGGGTCGTCACGAAACGGTGGGGATCGATCTGGTGGCCATGTGCGTCAACGATCTCGTCACCCACGGGGCCGAGCCCCTCTTCTTTCTCGATTACATCGCCACGGGCAAGCTCGATCCACGAATCGCCGAGGGCGTGATCCGAGGCATCGGCGAAGGTTGCTCCGTGGCGCGCTGTGCGCTCGTTGGGGGCGAGACCGCCGAGATGCCGGGCCATTTCGCCGCGGGTGATTACGATCTCGCGGGCTTCGCGGTTGGCGCCGCCGAGCGCGGCCGGCTCCTGCCGCTGGACACCATCGCCGACGGCGACGTGATCCTGGGCCTCGCGTCCGACGGCGTGCACGCCAACGGATTTTCGCTGGTGCGACGGATCGTTGACGATCGCGCGCTCGACTACGACCAGCCGGCGCCGTTCGATTCGGCCCGAAGCCTCGGCGACGCGCTTCTGGTGCCGACTCGAATCTACGTAAAAAGTTGCCTTTCGGCGATTGCGGCGGGCGGCGTCAAGGCCCTTGCCCACATCACCGGCGGCGGCCTGATCGACAATCTCCCCCGGTCGCTTCCCGACGGTCTCGGCGCCGATATCGACACTGGCGCATGGGCCTTGCCGCCCGTGTTCGCCTGGCTCTCGGACGCCGGCGAGATCGCGCCCGAGGAGTTGGCGCGCACATTCAACTGTGGGATCGGAATGACCGTCGTGATCGGGGCCGGCGACGCCGCGCGAGTCGAAAAAGCCTTTCGCGATGCGGGCGAGTCGGTCCACCGAATCGGTCGTGTCCGGCGTCACGACGCGCGCCGGCCGCGGGTGGTCCTCGACGGCGCCGCGGCCCGATGGCGTCCATGAACGCGCGGACGAAGCTGAAGCTCGGTGTTCTGATCTCGGGCCGGGGGAGCAATCTCCAGGCTCTCATCGATGCCCAGGCGAGTCCGGATTTCCCGGCCAAGATCGCGCTCGTGCTGTCCAACGTGCCGGGGGCCGCGGGGCTGGGCCGGTGCGCACGCGCGAACATTCCCACCAGCGTCATCGATCACAAGGAATTCGACGGCCGCGAAGCGTTCGAGGACGCGCTCCACGAAGCCCTCGCATCAGCGGGCGTGCAACTCGTTTGCCTCGCGGGCTTCATGCGGCTGCTGACGGACGCTTTCGTCACCCGCTGGCGCGACCGCCTCATCAACATCCACCCTTCGCTTTTGCCCGCGTTCAGGGGACTGCACGTCCACGAGAGGGCGATCGAGGCCGGCGTTCGGATCACCGGTTGCACCGTCCATTTCGTGCGCCCGGCCATGGACGACGGGCCGATCATCGTTCAGGCTGCCGTCCCGGTCCACGCAGGTGACGACGCCGAGGCG
>JASMAE010000300.1 GCA_030754475.1 Rhodospirillales bacterium | reverse complement strand
ACCGCGGGCGCCGCCAAGGGTTGACGGGCGGGCGCCGGAGCACGAGTTGCGGGTGGCGCTTCGGCTGGCGCCGGCCTGGCGCGAGGCCCGTGATCTGCTCGTCCGCGCCCTCGCGCCACAGACGGCGGCGATGATGTGGCCGTGGTGGCGGAAGGAATGAGGCTCGCGGAAGAAGCGGGCGCGCGTCCGGTCAGCGAAAAGCCGGATTGACGTGGAAACCCGCCGGGTTCGGGGGTAGCATTCTCCGCATGGTGACGATCCGGCCTGCCACGCCCGGCGACGCCGAGGCGATCGCGGAGGTGTACGTCAACACCTGGCGTTCGGTCTACGCCGACCTGTTGCCTGAGAGAGAGCTCGTCGGAATGTCGTACGAGCGCACCGCGCTTTACTGGCGCCGGATGATTGCCGAGAAACCGGGGCGCGACCTCGTCCGTGTGGCCGATACCGACGACCGAATGGTGATCGGATTCGCAAGCGCGGGCGCGTCGCGCCACCGCGGACTTGGGTTCGACGGCGAAGTCTATACGCTTTACGTCCTTGACGATTTCCAGGGTGCGGGCACGGGACAGGCGCTCTTGTTCTCAAGCTTTCGCCGCTTGCTCGATCGCGGGCTGCGCTCGTCGTTGGTGTGGGTTCTGGCGGGCAATCCGTCGCGTTTCTTTTACGAAGTGATGGGCGCCCGGCGGGTCGCCGAACGCGAAGAGACGATGTGGGGCGTGCGGCTCAACGAGGTCGCGTTCGGCTGGCCGGATCTCGATGCGACCCTGAAGAGCCCGCGCGCGATTGCGGCGAGCTGAGACTCGCCCGTCCGTCTGCCGCGCTCAGAATTCGATGACGGCGCTGAAGAGCGCGAGCGCGACGAGGGCCGCGGCATAGAACGCCGCCGCGAGCCCGACAAAGAAGAAGATGTTGGCGACGGTTCGCAGCGGGTAGCGGTGCCGGTCGTGCGCCCGTCGTTCGGCGGTGCGCTTCTCCTCGCCGCCCACCACGGTAATGTAAAAGCGGCGGCGGAATATGGGCGCGCTGATCCGGATGTTGACCATGTGCCGGCCCCAGTCGGGGTCGGTTACCGCTTCGTGCAGGGCTTCCTTGTGCTTGTTGGAAAGGGTGTCGAGGAACCACGGCGGCAACCGTGAGTAAAGCCAGCTACCGTGCGCGGCGCGCGACACGGCTTCGGCCACGGGGGAATCACGATTTTCCATGGCTGCAAGATCCTTGTCCGCACCCGCGATCAACTCAATCCTATTTGAATGGAACCTATTTGCATGGAAAATCCGGAGAGGTCAAACGGGCCCGCGCGTGCGGCGAGAATTGTGTTCGTCACCGAACCGGAAAGCTCTTATGATCACAACCACTTGCGTCTAACGGATAGACCCCTCAATTACGGGAGATGCCCATGGCGTTGAATTCGGGGGCTCGCGCCGCCGAGGCCGTCGAGGCGATCGTGCGCCGGGCGCGGTCTCGGGGGCGAAGGGGTCGCACGAAATCGCAAGACGATTTCGTGCGTCAGTATTTCGCCCATGTCCCGCCACGGGATATGCGTGAAGATGACGCGGCGAACCTCGCCGGCGCGGCGATGGACCATCTCGAATTCGCGGCGACGCGCAAGCCGAAACGCTCGAAAGTTCGCGTCTTCAACCCGCGCAGGGAAGTCGATGGTTGGTACAGCGACCATACGGTGGTCGAGGTGGTCACGGACGACATGCCGTTTCTCGTCGATACCGTGAGCGCTGCGCTCATCCGCGAACAACTCGTCGTCTTTCTCGTCATTCATCCCATCGTCCCGGTCAAGCGGGACGGGGCGGGTCGCCTCAAGGATGTCGCCGCCGCGGCGGCGCCGGAGGGGCGCAACGAGTCCTTCATGCTCTTCGAAGTCAGCCACATTTCCGGCGCCCGGCTGGGTGCGGTTCGCGCCGCCGTCGAATCGGTGCTTGCCGACGTCCGGGTCGCGGTCGACGACTGGCAGCCGATGCGGAACGCGCTTGGCGACATCATCGGCGAATTCGACACCCCACCGGCGACGCCCACGATCGAGGATACGCTCGAATCCCAGGCGTTTCTCAAGTGGCTGTACGACGACAATTTCATGTTCCTCGGATTCCGTGATTACGATTTCATCGCCAAGGGAAAGGACGCGGCGTTTCGTGTCCGGCGCGGAAAGGGGATGGGAATCCTGCGCGATCCCAAACGCTGGGCGGCCAGCCAATCGCGCGCCCTTGACAGCACATCGCTGGGCGTCCGGGCCTTCCTTCGCAATCCCGACATCCTGATGGTCAGCAAATCCGATTTGATCGCCACGGTCCATCGGCCCGCGCTTATGGATACGATCGGGATCAA
>JASMAE010000299.1 GCA_030754475.1 Rhodospirillales bacterium | reverse complement strand
GGTTGGCCGCGCGAGCGCCGCTCAGATCATTCGCCGGTTGCCGCCGTCGATCACCGTGTTCGTGCCCTGGATGTGGCGGGCGACGGGCGAGACCAGGAAGGCGACCACGTCGGCGACGTCTTCCGCCTCGCCGAAGCGCCGGACGCCCAGCGCGGCCAGGCGCGTCGTCTTGATCTCGTCCGCGCTGATCGCGCGAAGTTTCGCCTGGGCGGCCACGTTGCGGTCGTCGAGCGCGCCGAGGATGATTCCAGGATGGATGGTATTCACGTTGACGTCGTCGATCAGCCCTTGATTCGCCAGCACCTTGGAGAAGTTGGTGACCGCGGCGTTCATCGCGCCGCCGATGGCGCCGCCGGGGGCCGGCAGGTAATTCTTGGTGCCGCTCATGTTGATCACCGCGCCGTGGCTCTCCTTCAGCATCGGCCACAGTGCCCGGGACAGGCGCACGCAGCCGAAGACCTTGACCGCGAACGCCTTTTGCCACGCCGCGTCGTCGAGTTCGAGAAAGTCGCCGGTGACGGGCGAGCCCGCGTTGTTGATCAGGATGTCGATGCGCCCATAAGCCTTCTCGATCGCCGCCGCGGCGGCGTCGATTCCTGCCCGCGTGCCAATATCGGCCGCGAAAACCTCCACCCGGCGTGCGGTCTCGGCCACGATGGTTCGCGCCGCCGTCGCCAGCGCGTCCTCGTCGCGGGCCACCAGCATCAGATTGCACCCCTCGGCCGCGAGCCGGCGCGCGATGGCAAGGCCGATCCCGCGGTTACCGCCGCTCACCAGCGCCACTTTTCCCTCAAGCCCCAAGTCCATGCTTCCCTCGCGCAAACGTGTGAATCAGCTCGATCTCAATAGTGGAGATCAGATTCACGTGGTCGGCGGATCGCCACCAGCGAAACCGAGCGACCACGATCCGGTCTAGTATCCCCGCGCCCGGTCCACGTGCGGGCGCGGCAATTCGCCAGCCAGCACGCGGCGCACGTTCTCGGCGTGGTGCGCGGCCGCGACATCGATCTCGTTGCGGCTCGCGACATGGGGTGTCGCGTACACCCGGGGGTGCGCCCACAAGGGGTCTTCGGGCGGCAGCGGTTCGGTGCGGAATACGTCGAGCGCGGCGGCCTCGATGTGGCCCGAATCGAGGGCGGCGCGAACGTCGTCCTCGACCGCGTGTGAGCCGCGGCCGGGGTTGATGACGAACGCGCCCTCGGGCAGCGCCGCCAAGTTGTCCGCGTTGATGATGCCGGTGGTCTCGGGTGTCAGCGGCAGAAGGCAGACGAGCATATCGGTGCGCGCGAGAAACGGCGTCAGCTGATCCGCGCCGTGGAAGCTCTCGACGCCGTCGACGGATTTGGGGGCGCGGCTCCAGCCGGCGGTCGCGAACCCGAGTGCGGCGGTGTGCCGGGCGGCGTCGGTCCCGAGCGCGCCGAGTCCCATGAACCCCACGCGCCGGACGCCGGGGTAAACGAAGGCCAAGGTCTGCCACTTCGCTTGGCCCTGAAACTCGCGGTAGCGGTGATAGCCGCGGTGGAAGTGCAATACCCAGTGCACGACGTAGTGCGTCATGTTCTGCACCAGGCTCGCGTTGACGCCGCGGCCGATGGGAACATCCTTGGGCACGTCGGGATCGCGCATCAGGTGGTCGACGCCGGCGCCGAAGGAAAAGATCGCCTTCAAGTTCGGGAAGTCCTTGTACATCCCTGGCTTGCCGCCGGTGACCAGCGTGAACTCGATGTCGGCGGGATCGCCGACGCCGTCCGGCCACAGCCGGAACTCCATCTCCGGCAGCCACCGCTTCAGCTCGTCGACCCACTTGCCGGCGTCGTGGTTCCGGCTTCCGAACAGAAAGGCCATGGCGTCATTGTCCTCCGATGCTTGGTGCGCCCGGCAACCGTACACCTTGGCGTCGGCAAACCTAAGTCCGCCGCGCGCGCGAACCGCGTTCCGCCGATCTCGTGCGCTCACGGTCTCGAACGGTTCCTCGCCGCATCGCTGTCCCGTCGCCGCATCGCTGTCCCGCCCGACTTAAGCTGTAGTATCTTTCGTGGCGGCGGGTTACCGAAGGGCGTTTCCATGGGTGCATCCGATATCATGCGCGGCGTTCTGGCGCCGGTCGTCACTCCCTTCAAGGCAGATCTCACGCCGAATAAGCAGCGATTGATCCGACATTGCCGCTGGCTGCTGTCGCAAGATTGTGGCCTCGCCGTCTTCGGCACCAACTCGGAAGCCAACTCACTGACCATGGACGAGCGCTTCGAGCTTTTGGATGGGCTCGTTGAAGCAGGAATCGATCCCCGCCGCATGATGCCGGGCACGGGATGCTGCTCGTTCCTCGATTCGGTGGCCTTGTGCAAACGTGCCGTCGAGCATGGCTGCGGCGGCGTTCTGATGCTGCCTCCGTTCTACTACAAGGATGTCAACGACGAAGGCATCTACCGGAACTTCGCCGAGATTATCGAGCGCGTCGGCGACGATCGGTTGCGGATCTATCTCTATCACTTTCCGCAGATGTCGGCGGTGCCCTTCAGTATCGATCTCGTCGGCCGGCTTCTTGAAGATTTCCCCGGCATCGTCGTCGGCATGAAGGACTCGTCGGGCGACAGGGCAAATCTCGAAGCGATCATGGAGGCTTTCCCCGGTTTCGAAATGTTCGCCGGCAACGAGACGCTGTTGCTGGCCAACATGCGTCTCGGTGGGGTCGGGTGTATCTCGGCGACCGCGAACATCAATCCGGGGGGCATCGTCAATCTTTTCGACGGCTGGGAGAACGATGACGCGGATGAGATTCAAAAAGGCCTCAACGCGATTCGTGAGGCGGTGCAGCAGTTCCCGTTGATCCCGGCGATGAAGCAGATGATCTCGTATTACGGTGGAGACGCGGAGTGGAACCGGTTGCGCCCGCCA
>JASMAE010000298.1 GCA_030754475.1 Rhodospirillales bacterium | reverse complement strand
GTCGCGGGCGCGCTCGGTGTATTTCTCGAACTCCATGGGCTGCGATCCCTTCCGCGACGGACACGCCTCTCAAGATATGGCCGCGTTCGGCCTTTCCGCAAGCGTTGCGGGCTTGCGCGAACGCGGCGTTGACAGCACCACTCGGTCCCGGAATGGTTGCGCCATGCCCGCGACCGTCGAACGATTGGCCCGTTACCCCGTGAAGGGCCTGAGTGCCGAGCCGCTCCAACGGGTCCGGCTCGCCGCCGGCGACGGCGTCTGCGGCGATCGCCGCTACGCTCTCGCGCGCGCCGACGCCCCATTCGACCCCGCGCGACCCGCGTGGCTTTCCAAGGACAACTTCCTCATGCTCAAGCGGAACGCCCGGCTGGCCCGCCTGCACGCCCGCCTCGAAGGGGACGACGGTGTTCTTCGACTGGGCGAACAGGGGAAACGCCCGATCCGGGCGAGCGTCCGCGACGCCGCCGGAAGAGCCAAGATCGTGAATTTCATCACCCGGTTCATGGCGGGCGATATCGACGCTGAGCCGCGATTCGTCGAAGGCGCCGGCGGCCACCAGTTCTCCGATCATCGCACCCGGGTGGTGTCGTTGATCAACCTCGCGTCGGTGCGGGCGCTCGAGGACGCCGCGGGGCGGCCGCTGGATCCGCTCCGCTTCCGAGCCAACGTCTATTTCGACGGCGTCGACGCGTGGGAGGAGTTCTCGTGGCTGGAGGTCGGCCTTGCGATCGGAACGGCGCGCCTGCGGGTGACGGCGCGGATCGACCGCTGCGCCGCGGTCGACGTCGAGCCCTGCTCGGGCGAGCGCAACACGAATTTGGTCAGGACGCTATCGAAGCAATTCGATCACGTCGACATGGGCGTCTATGCGACCGTAACGGCCGGCGGCGAGATCGCCGTCGGCGACGAGATCAAGCCTCAGGGCTGACCGTCAACTGGGAAAAGGTTCTTCGCCGCCCGCTCCGTTGTCGGGCGGATCCTTCTCGCCGGATTCGCCCTCTCCGACGTCCGGCTGCGGCGCGTCGGGATTCGCGGCCGGCGACAGCGGGGCCGTGTCGTCATCGTGAGGGACGACGTAGGCGTGACCGTGACCGTGACCGTGGCCCTGGCCGTGGCCGTGGCCGTGGCCGTGCCTCTGGCCCTGGCCGTGGCTCTGGTCCTGGCTTTGTCCGCTGTCATTCACCAGCCGGTGGTAGTGATCGGCGTACTGGTAGTAGCTTTCCGACGCGACCCGGTCACCCGACGTGTAGGCGTCGCGCGCGAGCACGAGGTAGCGGTCCAGCACCTGTTGTGCGGTTCCCCGAACCTTGACGTCGAGGCCGTTGCTGTCGACGGATTGGTTTCGGGACGTGGGGTGGCGTTTGCCGTTGCCTCTTGGGCGCCCGCGACGCGTGCTGAGTCCTGGTTTCATAGCTCCCGTTCGCCTTCGGTTATGCAATTCAATCCGATCTCCGGGGCCACTAACTCTGTTGCGCGGCCCGTATGGCCAGAACCCGAAGACCGGTTCGGCGATCACGGATTGGGAAACGGGGTGCAGTCGCGTCTGGCGACGCAATCCCCTTCGGCCCTCCTGGGCCTATCCGGCTCGAAAACCTAGTCGCGTGGCGTAGATTTTCCAACATTTATTTTCGCGCTATGGCGACGAGCGGGCGGCGACGATGCAGCGCGGGTGAAGCGCGAGATCGCGCGCGACGGCGATCGGTCGCATCTCCGCCTCTTCCAACAGTCGCGCGACGGAAGCCGCCTGGCGGACGCCGATCTCGAGCACGGCGAGGCCTCCGGCCCGCAAAAGCCGGGGAAGCGCGGGCACGATCTCGCGATAGCACGCAAGTCCGTCGACCCCGGCCAACAGCGCCGTTGCCGGCTCGAAGGCGGTGATCTCGGGTGCGAGCGCGTGGAACTTCCCTTGCGCCACGTACGGCGGATTCGCGATCACCAAGTCAAAGGCGTGATCGAGGGCGGCGCCCCAGTCGCCACACAGGAAGTCCGCGCGCGCGCCGAGGCCCAGCCGTTCGGCGTTGCCGCGCGCGACCGCAAGCGCGCCCGCGTCGATGTCCACGCCGACGCCCACGGCGCGTCCGAGTTCGTGCAAGAGCGCGAGCAACAGGCAACCGCATCCCGTGCCGAGGTCGAGAATTTCGAGGGCCGCGTCGCGGTCGTCGATGCGGGCCAACGCCGCCTCGACGACCGTCTCCGATTCCGGACGGGGAACCAGTGTCCGCGGCGTTACGTGGAAAGGCAGGCTCCAAAACTCTCGCTCGCCCACGAGATACGCCACGGGCTCCCGGCGTCGGCGGCGCGAAACCAGGGATTCGAAATGGCCGAAAACGGCGTCCGGGCCGGTGTCGTCCTCGAGGCGGCACCTTTGCGCGTGTTCGAAAAGAAGTCGGGCTTCCAGCCTCGGTTGGGGGATGCCGGCGCCACTCAGGCGCCGAACCGCGACGGCGAAGGCGTCGTCGAATGCGGACCCGGCGCCGCTCATGGCGCCGCCATGCGCGCCGCCTGATCCTCTGCCATCAGGGCGTCGATCAGCTCGTCGAGGTCGCCCGCCAGGACTTGCGGAAGTTTGTGCAGGGTCAAGCCGATGCGGTGGTCCGTGACTCGGCCTTGCGGAAAGTTGTAGGTGCGGATGCGCTGCGAGCGATCGCCGGTGCCGACTTTGCTTTTGCGCTCGGCGGCCAGTGCGGCCTCCCTCTCGGTGCGCTCGAGCTCGAAGAGGCGGGCGCGCAGAATCTTCATCGCCTTGGCCTTGTTCTTGTGCTGGGACTTCTCGTCCTGGCAGGTGACGACGGTGCGACTCGGAAGATGAGTGATGCGAACGGCGCTGTCGGTCGTGTTCACGTGCTGTCCGCCCGCCCCCTGCGAGCGGTAGGTGTCGATGCGAAGGTCCTTTTCGTCGATCCTGACGTCCACCTCTTCGGCTTCGGCCAGGACAGCGACCGTGGCGGCCGAAGTGTGAATGCGCCCGCTCGATTCCGTTTCCGGGACGCGCTGGACGCGATGAACGCCGGATTCGAACTTGAGCCGCGAGAACACGTTGCGTCCCGCGACCGACGCGATCGCTTCCTTGTAACCACCGATGGAGATCTCGCTCGCGCTCAGGGGCTCGAAGCGCCAGCCGTGCGTCTCGGCGTAGCGCTGGTACATGCGGTACAGTTCGGCCGCGAACAGGGCCGCTTCATCGCCTCCGGTGCCGGCCCGCACTTCGAGGATCGCGTTCTTCGCGTCGGCCGGATCCGTGGGCGTCAACAGGACTTGGAGCTTGCGCTCCAGATCGGGGAGCGCGGCGTCGAGCGTCCGGTACTCCGATTCGGCAAGCGCGCGCATCTCCGGGTCCGCTTCGCTCTCCGCCATCATCGCCCGGAGATCGTGCAGTTCGTGACGCACCTTGCGCTGCTCGGCGATGGCGGCGGCGAGGGGGGCCAGCTCGGCGTATTCCTTCGAAAGCCGGATGTATTCTTCGGAGCCGACGTTGTCGCGCGCGAGTTCGCGCGCGAGGCGTTCGTGGCGCGCGATAACGTCGTCGAGTTTGTCGTCGAGATTCACGCCGATCCTTCTTTTCGATTCTCGTCATCCTCGGCCCGTCCGTCCCGATCGCCGGGCGTCACCGTGCCCTCCAACCGGAACAGGCGCACGAGCGCGCCTTCGATCGTCGACCACGAACGCCCTCCGGGCGCGTCCGCGCGCTCGCTTGGCGGCTTGGTCGCGATCTCGCGCAACGTCTCGGAAGGCGCGTGCAAGATCCGGTCGACGAGAAGCCGCGTCGCCTTCTCGGCGTCGCCGGGCGCTTCGGCCAGGACCGCGCGCCGCATCTCCTCGAAGTGGCGCCGAAGACGCAGCATCGCCGGTACGGCCACGCGCCCGCCGCGATCGCGGACGAATTCCGCGACCGCCTCGTCGACGATGCGCCAGGCGGCCTCGGTGTCTGCGCGACGGTCCGCGCGGCCGTCCATGGCCGCGCGCTCAAGGTCCGCGAGGTCGTACCGGAACGCCCCGTCGATCTTGTCGACTTCGGGATCGACATCGCCGGGAATCGCAGCATCCACGAAAAGCACGGGACGCCGGCGCCGGCGCGTCAGCGCCCGCCGGGCGGCGTCCTCGGCGATGGTGTAGCGCCGCGCGCCCAACGCGCACAAAACGATATCGGCATGGGCGAGCGCGTCATCAAGGGTGTCGAACGGCGCCACGTGGCAATCGAGGGACCGGGCCAGGGCCTCGGCGCGGGCCTCGTTGGGATGGGCGACCACGAGCCGCCCAAGCCCGGCGGCAAGCAGGTCCTTCGCGATCAGCTCGCCCATGTCGCCCGTTCCAAGGAGCAACGCCGCGGACCGGTCGAGGGCGCCGTGAAGGTCGCGGGCGACGCGGATCGCGGACGACGACAGCGACACCGGTCCTTCTCCGATCCCGGTCTCGGCGCGCGCGCGTTCGGCCGTGCGGTAGACGGCCTGAAGCACCGAATCCAACTCGGCCCCGATCATCCCGGCCTCGCGCGCGATCTCGTGTCCCGCCTTCAAGTGGTCCAGGACCTGCGCCTCGCCGACGATCAAGCTGTCGAGGGTAGCGGCGGCGGCAAACAGGTGGCGGATCGCATCGGCGCCGCCCAGCGCGTAAAGGTGGCCCTTCACTTCGGCGGGCGCGAGTTCCGCGTGGTCGGCGAACGCCGCAACGATGTCGTCTTGTGCGCCACCGGCGTCGGCCGCTTGCACCGCGACCTCGACCCGATCGCCCGTGGAAAGCAACACCGCCTGGTCGATCCGCGCGCGGCGCAGACGGTCCAGGAACGCCGCAACGCCATCGTCGGGCACGAAGAGACGCTCGCGTACCGCGAGCGAGCTTGAGCGGTGGTTGGCGCCAACAACCAGGAACGAGGCGAGGATGTCGCCGTCAGCGCGCATCGGCCTTCCCCAAATACCGCCCGAGGTGGTGTTCCAGGGATGCGAGCGCGATCTCGTACTGCTCGCCGGACGCCATGTCGCGAACCGTCGCCGCGGCACGCCCGAGCTCGTCGTCGCCGACGATCACGGCGGCCACGGCCCCGATTCGGTCGGCTCTGCGCATGCGCTTGGCGAGGTTTCCAGAGTACGCCATGTCAACGGTGTATCCCGCGCGCCGAAGCCGCTGCGCGAGCTCCAGCGCCGCCTCTTCGGGCGCCGCCCCCACCGGTACGACCGCGATGGGGCGCACTTCCGACTCGGGCTCGGCGATCAGCATCGCCAGCCGCTCGACGCCCGCCGCCCAACCGGTTCCCGGTGTCGGCGGCCCTCCCATCATCTCGATCAGGCCGTCGTAACGGCCGCCGGCGAGCACGGTGCCCTGGGCGCCCAGCGCTTGGGTCGTGAACTCGAAGGCCGCGTGGCAATAGTAATCCAGGCCGCGGACGAGCCGCGGGTTGATTTCGTAAGCGACCCCGGCGACGCGCAAACCGTCCAGAAGCGCATCGAAATACCGTTTCGAGGCGTCGTTTAGGCAATCGGTGATCAGCGGCGCGCCGACGACGATCGCGCGATCGCCTTCGTCCTTGGAATCGAGGACTCTCAGCGGATTGATTTCGACGCGGTTCAGCGAATCGCTGGAAAGTTTGCCCCGGTGGTCGGAGAGATAGGCGAGCAGCTTCGTGCGGTACGCCTTGCGGCTCTCGGCGTCGCCGAGCGTGTTGATCTCGAGCTTGACCTTGTCCGCGATATCCAGATCAGCGAGAAAATCGGCGCCCAGCGCGATAATTTCCACGTCCGCCAGCGGTTCCGCGACGCCGAGGATCTCCACGTCCACCTGGTGGAACTGGCGCAGGCGGCC
>JASMAE010000297.1 GCA_030754475.1 Rhodospirillales bacterium | reverse complement strand
ACACCCAACGCCAGCTGTAGACCTCGGTCAGATAGCCGCCCAGCAGCGGCCCGAGGATCGGACCCACCATGATGCCCAATCCCCACATGGCCATGGCGGAGCCGTGCTTCTCGCGCGGATAGGTGTCGAGCAGAAGCGCCTGCGAGATCGGCACCAGGCCGGCGCCGAAGGCCCCTTGCACGATCCGGTAGACGACCAGCTCGAAGAGCGATGTGGCCGAGCCGCACAGCACCGAGGCGACCGTGAACCCCACGACCGCGACCGCGAACAGCCGCTTGCGCCCCATCCGCGCGGCCAGAACGCCGGTCGGCGGCGTCATGACGGCGGCGGCGACGATATAGGACGTCAGCACCCACGAAATCTGGTCCACGTTCGCCGACATGCTGCCTTGCATGTGCGCGAGCGCGACGTTGGCGATGGTCATGTCCAGAACCTGCATGACCGTCGCGAGCATGACGCAGACGGTGATCAAGCCGCGTTGGAGAGGCGTGCTCTCCACGGGTGTCGCGGTCATCGCCGGCGTTCGACCCCGAACGCGTGGGTCACCGCGGGAACGTCGATCCACGACAGCGCCGAACGCAGGAAGCCCGGCAATGGACGTTTTAGCCCGGTGTCGATAGCAACAGATGTGCTCATCCCGGCGCGCAGCACGAGGTCGTCACCGTTCGAAATCACGGTAATGCGGACGGGGACGCGCTGAACGATCTTGACCCAGTTTCCGGTGGCGTTCTGCGGCGGAATGATCGAGAACTCGGCACCGGTCGCTTGGCTGATGCTTTCCACGGTGCCGTGCCACGTCCTGTCCGGATATGTGTCGACGCGGATGCGCGCGATTTGGCCCGGCACGACGTTGGTGAGGTCGGTTTCCTTGAAATTGGCCTCGATCCAGATGCCCTCACTGGCAACCACGCTCATGACCGCAACCCCGGCGGCCACGTGTTGGCCCAAGTCCGGGATTCTGGTGGCCACGCCAGCGAATGGCGCCCGGACCACCGCGCGATCGAGATCGAGCGCCGCGTCGTCGAGCGTCGCTTGCGCCTCGAGGGATCGTGCGTGGCGCCCGGCCTGAATGTCCGGATCGCCGCCGAGGCGGGCGCGGATTTGGGCCATCTCTTGCTTGATGACGGCGAGTCGTCGCCGCGCCACCTCCACGGCGTGACGAACCTCGTCGAGCGTGACCTCGGACACGATGCCTTTCTTCGCGAGCGTAGACTTCCGCTCGAAATCGCGGAGCGCGTAGGCTTCATTGGTTTGTGCGAGGTTCTGCTCCTCGGCCTTTTGACGGTACGTGGCCTTCAGAACCTCGATCTCCTCGCCGACCGCCTGGAGCTGCGCGCGCGCACGCACGCGCGCCACCCGGTAGGGCCTGTCGTCGATTCGAAACAGGATCTGCCCCTTGGCGACGCGGGCGTTCTCGCGGATCGCGACGTCCACGATCGGACCCGAGACCTGCGCGGCGATCGAAACCGTGTCGGCCTTGACGTAGGCGTTCTCGGTCTCAACGAAACGCCCCCCCGTCATGTACACGTAGCTGCTCACCGCGATCACCAGCACCGGAGCCGTCAAAAGCAGGGTACGGCGCAACCATCGCTTCCGTCGCGGTCGGAGCGGCGAGACGGCGCGCGGGATGGCGAGCGCTTCGGGTGATCCGGAATCGTCCGCGCCAGTGGGCGCCAACTCTTCCTCGCCCTTCGCTTTATTCGTTTCCTCCGCCATGGGCCGTTTTCGTCTCTCCTGGGCTACCGCCGCGTGCCGTTTTCGACTCGGCCTCGACGAGGTTGCGTTTCATTTGGCGAAGCGTTTCGATCAGCGCTTCGCGCACTTCTTCGGAAAATCCGGCCAGGGCGCGTTCGCGCGTTTCGGAGGCGCGTTCCTGCATGATCGCGAGAATCGGCTGCGCCTTGTCGGTGAGGTAAAGCTGTACGGCGCGGCGATCCGTCGGGTCGGGGCGGCGCTCAATCCAACCCGCCGCCTCGATCCGGTCGATCAGCCTGGTAAGGGTGATGGGCTGCACTTCCATGAAGTCCGCCAACGTCGCTTGATTGATTCCCTCGTTGCGCGAGAGCTGCGCGATCGCGCGCCATTGGGTTTGGGTGAGGCCCAGCGCCTGGACACGCCGGTTGAAGTTGCGCCGCAATAGCCGCGATACGTCGTGGACCAGAAAGCCCACGCTACGCTCGGGATCAAACGTCAATGGCACGCGACGTTCTCCACGCTCTCACGCTCCTCGTCCATAGACATTATAGCCATCCATATAATAAGTATCCTATACGTAATTTTCGCAATCTCGGATGTTGCGCCGCGCGTGTGGCGCCGGCGACGCGGGCTCCGGCGAACGCGCAAACGGGAATTGACGGTGTTCCGTCATCGGCCGCCCCGTCGTCGGCTTGCGCATCCCGCACGTGCGGTCGTATAGTCGGTTTTCATGAACGAAGGCCCGACGCCCGAGGCTCAATTTCTTCACCGCCATTTGCTGGGGATCGAGGGGCTTTCGCCGCAAGAGATCACGCTTCTCCTCGACCGCTCCGAGGCCTTCGTCGAGCAGAACCGCCAGCTCGACAAGAAGAAGAGCACGCTGCGCGGGCGCACCATCATCAATCTCTTCTTCGAGGCATCGACCCGGACCCGGACGTCGTTCGAGCTTGCCGGCAAGCGTCTGGGAGGCGACGTCATCAATATGTCGGTCTCCGATTCGTCGCTCAAGAAGGGCGAGACCCTGATCGACACGGCCATGACCTTGAACGCCATGCACCCCGACGTTCTGTGCGTTCGTCATCCCGATTCGGGCGCGGTGAAGCTCTTGTCTGAAAAGGTCAACTGCGCGGTCATCAATGGCGGCGACGGCGCCCACGAGCATCCGACCCAGGCACTTCTCGATGCGCTTACGATCCGCCGTCGCACCGGCCGGTTGTCGGGGCTTCTGGTCGCCATTTCGGGCGACATCATGCATTCGCGCGTCGCGCGCTCGAACATCCATCTCCTGAACACCATGGGCGCGCGGGTCCGGGTGATCGCACCCAAAACCCTGATCCCCGCCGATATCGAGCACCTCGGCGTCGAGGTCTTCCACAACATGTCGGAAGGGCTCACCGATTGCGACATCGTCATGATGCTTCGACTCCAGACCGAGCGCATGCAGGGCAATTTCCTCCCCTCCAACCGCGAATACTTCCGCTTTTTCGGGCTCGATTACGAGAAGCTCGCGAATGCCGCCCCCAACGCCTTGATCATGCACCCGGGGCCGATGAATCGGGGCGTCGAGATCGATTCGCTGGTGGCCGACGATTTCGGACGCAGCGTGATCCGCGAACAGGTGGAAATGGGGGTCGCGGTTCGCATGGCGTGCCTCGAGATCCTGACCCGAAACCTGGGCGAGACGGCGCCGGGAAACCTCTGATGTCCACGGTCGATCTCACGTCATCGGGGCCGCCTACAAGCCCGCGTCCCGGCGATCCTCTGGGCCGCACGGCCTATGTCGGCGCCCGGCTCATCGACCCGGCCAGCGGACTGGACACGCCCGGTGGGCTGTTGACCGAGGGCGAGGTGATCGCCGACTTCGGTCCCCACATCCGCGAAGGCGACGTCGGAGACGACATTGCCGTCGTCCACTGTCGCGGGCTCTGCCTCTCACCCGGGTTCGTCGACATGCGCGTCCAGTTGCGCGAGCCGGGGCACGAGCACAAGGGGACGCTGGCCTCGGCCGGGCGCGCCGCGACCGCCGGGGGAATTACTTCGCTCGTCTGTCTTCCGAACACGGACCCAGTCATTGACGACATGTCGGTGGTGGAGTTCGTCGCCCGCCGCGCGCGCCTCCTCGGGCTCTCCAAGGTCTACGCGTACGGGGCCGCCACCCGCGGGCTCGAGGGCCGGTATCTCGCCGAGATGGCGCTGCTAGCCGAATCGGGCGCCCTCGCGTTCACCGACGGGGTCAAGGCGGTGGCCGACGCCCTGGTCATGTCGCGGGTTCTCGCCTATGCAGCCACCTTCGGGCTCATCGTCATTCAGCACGCCGAAGAGCCGAGCCTAGCCGCCGACGGGGTCATGAACGCCGGCGAGATGGCGACACGCTTGGGACTTGCCGGCATCCCGCGCGAAGCCGAGATCATCCAGGTCGAGCGCGACATCCGCCTCACCGAACTGACTGGCGGGCGGCTGCATTTCGCTCACCTTTCGACCGCCGATGGCATTGAGGCCGTTCGCCGCGCCAAGGAACGCGGGCTCGCCATCACCTGCGACACCGCGCCGCCCTATTTCGCCCTCAACGAGCTCGCCATTGGCGATTACCGCACCTTCGCCAAACTCTCGCCGCCCTTGCGGGCCGAATACGACCGCCAGGCGGTGGTCGAAGGGATCAAGGACGGTACGATCGACGCCATTGCCTCCGACGATGCGGCCCAGGACGAGGAATCGAAACGCCTTCCCTTCGCGGAAGCCGCCTTCGGCGGGATTGGACTCGAGACCCTGTTCGCCGTCACGCTGGAACTCTTTCATAACCGTCACCTCAGCCTGATCGAGGCGCTCAAGTTGATCAGCTCCGGCCCGGCCGAACTTCTGGGCCTGAAGGCGGGGAGACTCGAGAAGAAGACCCCTGCCGATCTTGCGATCTT
>JASMAE010000296.1 GCA_030754475.1 Rhodospirillales bacterium | reverse complement strand
GTCGCGCGGGCCGATAGCGCGAGCGTCGCGCGGGCCGATAGCGCGAGCGTCGCGCGGGCCGATAGCGCGAGCGTCGCGCGGGATACGGTTGGGGCGGCTCAGACTTTGGTGCGACGTCGCGCGGCGCGGGCCGATAGCGCGCTCTTCGTCGGTGTGGCCTTTTTCGCGCTCCTCGCGGCGCCCGTGCGGCCGGGCGCGGCCGGGGCCAGCTTCTCCTCGAGCGCGGCGAGGCGCCGCGCGAGGCGGTCGTTTTCGGCACGCGCTTCGGCCGCCATCGCCCGGACGGCGTCGAATTCGTCGCGCGGCACGAGATCGAGCGACGCCAGGCGTCGTTCGACGAACTGACGGGCGAGGGCCTCGATCTCTCCCTTGATGCCCGCCACGGCAGACGCCGCGCCCGTGGCGACCCGGGAGAGATCGTGAAGCAAGGGGTTCCGCGTTTGCATTTCGGTCCGACCTCGTAGTAGGGGGGCGCCGGCAGCGATTATGGGCGGGCGCCGGCGTCGCGGCAAGCGGGCTGCGGCTTGCGGCCCGCATCAGCGGGACCTATAAGTCGCCCAAGACATCGGGTGCGGGAGAATCAGCGAGAGATGATCGTCGTTACCGGCGGCGCCGGTTTCATCGGTTCCAACGTCGTCGCAGCACTGGACGAAGACGGACGCGGTTCGATCACCGTCTGCGACCGGCTCGGAAGCGGCGAGAAGTGGCGAAACATCGCCAAGCGGGAGATCGCCGATCTCGTCCCGCCCGAAGACCTGTTCGAATACTTGGGCGCCGAGCGCGCGTCGATCGAGACGGTGGTGCACATGGGCGCCGTGTCCGCGACCACCGAGAACGACGTCGATCTCATCGTCGCCAACAACTTCCGCCTGTCGGTCGCGCTCTGGGACTGGTGCGCCGCCAACGCCGTCCGGTTCATCTACGCGTCCTCGGCCGCGACCTACGGCGACGGCAGCCAGGGCTTCGACGACGACCCCTCACCCGGCGCGCTCGCGCGGCTGAAGCCCTTGAACCCCTACGGCTGGAGCAAGCACCTGTTCGATCGAACGGTCGCCCGGGCGGTCCGCGAAGGCCGGCCGCGTCCGCCCCAGTGGGTGGGGATGAAGTTCTTCAACGTTTACGGACCCAACGAATACCACAAGGGAGCGCAGCAGAGCGTGGTGGCGCAAATCTACCCCTTCGCCGCCACCGGCCAGGCCGCCAAGCTGTTCAAGTCGCACAACCCCGATTATGCGGACGGCGGCCAGATGCGCGACTTCGTCTGGATCGAGGACTGCGTCGACATGGTCTCGTGGTTCCTCGACCATTCGGACGTGAACGGCCTGTTCAACTGCGGGACCGGAAAGGCGCGCTCCTTCGCCGATCTCGCTGGCGCCGTCTATCTCGCGCTTGGCAAGGAGCCGGACATCGAATACGGGCCCGCGCCCGAGGCGATTCGCGACCACTACCAGTACTTCACCCAGGCCGAGATG
Source organism: Rhodospirillales bacterium (assembly GCA_030754475.1). GTDB lineage: Bacteria > Pseudomonadota > Alphaproteobacteria > Rhodospirillales > JASLLV01 > JASLLV01. The sequence goes on along the minus strand of JASMAE010000296.1, from coordinate 457 downwards.
GGCCGGCTCGGCGATGCGGGCTATCCCTTGGACCGGTTGACCGCGCTTGAGGACGGAATCACCCACTACGTCCAGGGGTTCCTCAGCGCGCCGGACCAGTACCGCTAAGGCGGGCCGGAGCGCCTCGGCCGATGACGCTCGCGATTCCCCTTCCCGGCCTCGATCCCATCGCTCTCGCCATCGGGCCTATCGTCATTCGCTGGTATGCGCTCGCCTACATCGCCGGGCTTCTGATCGGCTGGTGGCACGTGCGCCGGCTGGCGCGCGCCGTTCCGGACGCCGTCGGGATGCGCGATCTCGACGATTTCGTCGTCTGGGCGACGGTCGGCGTCGTCATCGGTGGACGGCTCGGCTACGTCCTGTTCTACCGGCCCGAGTTCTACCTGGAGCACCCGCTGGCGATTCTCCAGGTCTGGCAGGGCGGCATGTCGTTCCACGGCGGCGGTCTGGGCGTGGC